>NZ_JBNHHB010000008.1:0-135311 GCF_059091905.1 Arthrobacter sp. Dra40 | reverse complement strand
GCCCGGCCTCCTCGCTGTCCGAGCCGTCGCCGTCGTACACGAACGCCACCGCGTTCGGCGAGCCCACCACATCGACGTTCAAGTACGCGACGTGCTCGGCGGCCTCCGCGCGGGAGAGTTCCTCGACGTAGTGTTCCGAGCCGTGTAGCCCGTCTTCCTCTCCGCCCCAGAACGCGAACCGGATCCGATCCCGCGGCACGGCGCCCTGCTCCGCGAGCCGCAGCGCGACCTCCAGCACCGCGGCGACCCCGCTGCCGTTGTCGTTGAGTCCGGGCCCTTCCTCGACCGAGTCCAGGTGCGCGCCGAGCACCAGCACGCTCCCCGAGCCGCCGCCGGTGCCGGTGTCGGCCAGGATGTTGAACGCGTCCACGGGGTTGCGCCGACCGTAGCTGAACTCCTGCCGCCGCGGCTCATACCCCGCCGCACGCAACTGCTCCTCGATGTACTCTGCGGATGCCTCATAGCCCCCGGTGGCGTCGGCCCGGTTCCCACCGTTCGCGTCCGCCGCCGCCTGCAGCGCCTCCAAGTGCCGCTTCAGCCCACTGGGCTTTACTACCTCACGCACGAAAGACGGGTCCGGCGGGGCATCCACCTGCACAGGCGGCCGCGGCTCGTCCGAACATGCTGCAACGCCGCAGACCAGTGCCGCGCATAACGCAACGGTCCACAGCCGGGTGTGGTGAGGATGGTTCTGGAAACGCTGCGGAACGGATTCTGCACGTCGCATGTTGACTCCCCCAATCCTGCGTCCTGGACGCAGGTCGCTTGTCTGGCAGACCCGGCCGCGGTCGATTCCGCAGTGGAACCGGCGGCCGGAGCCGTTGTTCCACCATGGTGCGACGATGGGATCTAACAGGGTTGCTTGCAATACCTCCACTGTCGGGCCGGGCCATAAGACCCTACTGTGGCCAAACTGTGAAATAGCTATGGAACAGGACGGCAGCGACGGCGGGAAAGGCTCATAGGTGAGGGGCTCCCTGCTGATGTTTCGTTACTTCGGCTTGCGCCTGCAGCCACGCTAAACCCGTAGTAAGGTGCCTTAGAACGACCTGGAACTGTCTTCCGATGCCCGGAAACAGCCACTACGGCCGATAACGGCGCATACGTCGCGAGACGGGCGGTTGCTTGAGGCTGGCCGGAATATTGCCCGTACAGCTTCGTGGGG
Source organism: Arthrobacter sp. Dra40 (assembly GCF_059091905.1). Classification (NCBI taxonomy): domain Bacteria; kingdom Bacillati; phylum Actinomycetota; class Actinomycetes; order Micrococcales; family Micrococcaceae; genus Arthrobacter; species Arthrobacter sp. Dra40. Next base: position 134,146 of record NZ_JBNHHB010000008.1, on the reverse strand, counting down.
TATTGGAGTCACCAAAGAACCCTAGGTGGCGGTGCCCACCCTGGAGTCTCGATCGCATCTTCCGTTGGCCTGACTCCCTCCACACCCTTGAATTGACGACTCAAGTAGCTCATCATTTCGCTTCATAGTGGATTGACCGACCGATCAGCAGGCAAAGCGAGGAAAACGGTGAAGCAGTGTCCTATCTCCGACGACGGCGCCGCGACCTGCCCACGCAGTTTAGATCCCAGCGATTCTCCAGGACTCTGACGATCAACCAATTACTACTTGAGAGCCGCATCGGGCTCGAGCGTGTTCACGCTTCGGATCTTGAGCGGGAGATGGCAGCGGGCGCCCTTGTTGTTGACACACGGCCGGTCGATCAGCGAGACCGCGACGGTGATCTTCCGGGAGCGGTCGTCATTGACCGAAACGTTCTCGAGTGGCGGCTCGATCCTTCCAGCCCCCACCGGCTCCCGATCGCTGACGACCCCGCTCGGCGGATCGTGGTCGTCTGCAATGAGGGCTACAGCTCCAGCCTCGCTGCACACACCCTGCAACGGCTGGGGCTGACCCGGGCGACCGACCTTATCGGCGGTTTCCAAGCTTGGGCAGTACTGCGCAAGCAGTCCGACTAAATTACTTGCCTGCGCTAGATTCACCCCCATAGAACCGCGCCGGATTTCGTATCGAAGGAGGCAGATACAGGGCCGACGCCGGAGTCAGTTAGCCGGTTTGATGACGTAGCCGGCACCGCGGACGGTGTGAATCATCGGCTCACGGTCGACGTCGATCTTCTTGCGAAGGTAGGAAATGTACAGTTCCACAACGTTGGCCTGGCCGCCGAAGTCGTAGTCCCAGACCCGGTTCAGAATCTGCGCCTTGCTCACCACGCGGCGGGGATTCTCCATGAGGAACCGGAGCAGTTCGAACTGGGTGGTGGTGAGCTGGAGATCTTCCCCGGCGCGGATGACTTCCCGGGTATCCAGATTCAGGGTCAGATCTCCGACCACCAGCGTCGAGCTGTTCGCCGCGGCTGCGCCAGATCGCTGGACGAGCCGGTGCAGCCGGAGCATCACCTCTTCCAGGCTGAAGGGCTTTGTGACGTAGTCGTCAGCTCCGGCGGCCAGACCTGCGATCCGGTCAGGCACTGCATCCCTGGCGGTGAGGAACAGCGCGGGCACGTCCGGTGCGAAGGCACGGATCCGGCCGAGCGCCTCGACTCCGTCGATACCGGGCATCATGACATCGAGCACCAGGACATCGGGGCGGCGTTCGCGGGCGAGGCGGATCGCCGCGTCGCCATCGGCCGCAACGGACACGTCCCAGCCGACCATCCGCAGGCCGAGGCTGACCAACTCGGCGAGACTTGCCTCATCATCCACTACGAGTGCGCGTATCGGCATTCCATCCGGGTGCCGCAGCCGGGGGAGGCTGTCCACAAAGGAGTGTGTGGGGTTCTCGTTCATGTGCATGCCTTTCACCGTCGTGGTTCCGGATGTCGGCCAAGAGCGCCGGCCTGTTCAGGGGGTATCCGCCAGGGTTGTGGGCCGGGGACCCGGTTCGGGACCGGGAAGGCGGATGGTGAATTCGGTTTCACCCGGCCTGCTGCGCACGCCAATGCGACCACCGTGCGCAGCGACAATGGCCGCCGCGATCGAGAGACCTAGCCCGTGCGTTCCGCCCGAGCGGGCCGCATCCGGCCTGGTAAAGCGTGCAAAGATCCGGTCGATGAAATCGGGCGTGATGCCGCGTCCATTGTCGGCGACGGTGACGACGGCGCCGCCGCCCGGTTCCTGGGACAGTGAGGTCACCACTGAGGTTCCGGGATCGGTGTGCCGGTGCGCGTTGGTCAGCAGGTTGATGAGCGCCTGCCGGAGCTGGCCCTCGTCGCCGCGCACGGTAACCGGCATTTCGGGCAGTTCCAGCCGCCAGGAATGGGCGGGAGCGGTGATCTGAGCGTCACTGACGGATTCGATCACGACCTGGGTCAGATCGACCTCGCTTTCCTGCGGCCGATGGCCCTCATCCAGTCGCGCCAGCAGCAGCAGGTCCTCGACCAGGGACGTCATCCGCCTGGACTCGGACTCGACTCTTTCCAAGGACAGCCGGCCGTCCGGGCTGAGCGTCTCCGTGAGCCGGAGCAGCTCGGAGTATCCCCGGATCGAGGCCAGCGGCGTCCGGAGCTCGTGGCTGGCGTCGGCCACAAACTGCCGGACGTGGGTTTCGCTCTGCTGGCGCGCCGCAAGGGCGCTGGCGACATTGTCAAGCATGAGGTTGAATGCCTGACCCACCCGGCCCACCTCCGTCACCGGAAGGGCCGCATCCGGTGGAATACGTACGGCCAGGGCCACTTCGCCCTTATCCAGCGGAAGCTCCGATACCTGGGTGGCGACGGCGGACAGGTCCTCCAAGGGACGCAACGTCCGTCGGATGATGACCATGCCCAGCAGCCCCGTGGCGAGCAGCCCAGCGCCGGACACGATCACGGTCGTGGCCGTCAGGGAAGCCAGAGTGTTCTCCATGCCCGCCAGGGGCAGTCCGGTAACGATGGTGCTCCCGTCTTCCGGGTCTCTGTCGGCAACCAGACGGTATTCGCCGACAGAGAGCGGGTGGTCAGTCGGCGGCGCATTTACCGCCAAGGTGGTGAGGATTGCAATGTCCGCCGCAGGCAGATCCTGCCTGCGTCCGTCTGCGGTGAGCAGCGCGGCGCGCCTGACCTCGCCATCCCGGATACGGGCGTTAAGGGTGCCGGCTCCCTGTGCGGGAATGTTCAGCAGGTCTCGGGAGTCCGCCTCGGGTGCTCCGCGAAATAGCATCCCGAAGCGGATGGCGCGGTTCGAGGCTTCCTCAAGCTGCTGATTTAACTGACCTGTCAGATAAACACTCATGACCCCGTACCCGACAACACCCACTGTTGCGGACATGATGGCCAGCAAAGTCAGCGTGGCCAGCAGAAGTTTGGCGCGCAGCGGCCAGGAATTGAGCGGGCTGCCCCGATGTGGGCCGCGTCCCCGACGCTGCGTTTCGCCGGATCCAGCCACCGACCCGCCGGTGTTGGCTCCCGCCCAGGACCACGCCTCCTGGTATGACCCGGTCGGGGCCAGCTGCGGTGCCGTCGGCGGGAAGGGCGGTACCTTGACATTCCGCATCGGCTGTTTCTCTCACAGGTCGTCGTTAAACTGGTAGGACGTGGCCCGGCTGCGAAACAATCAGCCGTTCACCTGCGGCCTGTCTCGAATAGTACCTGCGCGGCAGCGGTGCCGGAATGGTCACAGCGACCCCAGCAGTCGGAAAACCATTGCTTCTATCCGCGTGAACCACAGGACTACCGGCGAGGCCAACACGACGGTCACCACAGCCGCGGCCAGGACGAACCACGGAAACTGCTCGGAATGCCGGAACGCGGCCGGCCGACTGGTTGTCTGCCTTCATGGGTGTCCTTTGCGATGGGGCTCGAAGTCATTCGCCGAGGGCCATAAGGTCGCCTGCACCCATCATGGGGGCGCTCTGTTGTGAGAAGCTGTGGCCAACCTGTGATTCAGCTGTCGACGGCTAACAGCGCGCTCTACCGCTTGCAGCCTGAGCGCCAGTCACCGGCCGTGCGAAGCATCTGATCCGTGCTGGATGTAGCTTCTAACGGCTCGGCCGGTGCGGATAATGTCGCTTAGGTGGCGTTACGGCTACCGGTGATCGCAGATTGGGGCGCTATCGGATACGCACGGTCGTATTCCACAGAATGAGACCCGCCTTCGGTTGAATGATGTTGTCCCGGGTCGGCTAAGAGTGCCCAAGGCACCTTCAGCCGACCCGGAGCTTTACTTCGCTGGATTGTGCGGCCAGCTGCTTAAAGGACCTCATGAAAGAGGCCTTTCCAGAGCGGCGGTGGTGGACGTGGTGGCGGCACGGACCTCTTGGGCCGGGTTGCCACCCCACAGGGAGCCCTGGGTGAGCGTTGATCCCTTCATCACGAAGGAGTCGGCGGCGACGACGACGCGGTCTTCGATGGTTACGCCGTAGTGGACCAGTGCCCCGACCCCGAGCGTGACGTCGTCGCCGAGGACGTCGTAGTCGGATTTGAACATCCCGTCCTCTTGGGAGTGGGACTGGATAAGGGTGCCGCCGTTCAGTGTGCAGCGGGAGCCGATCGTCACCAGTGTCCGCTCGGGGATTGCGCAGCCGTCGTCGAACACCCGGGATCCAATCCGCACGCCTAGCAGACGCCATACCAGCGGCTTGAAGGGGGTCCCGTTCAGGATCGACATGTATCGGCTATTGGCCTGCAGCTTCCAGTACCGCTCGTGCCACCAGAAGTAGGGGTGATAGATGGAGCAGAGCTGAGGCTTCAGTCGCCGGGTCCCGAGCACGAGGTGCTGGAGGCCGACGGGGGCCAGCACGCCAACAACGAGCATTACGACGAACGATCCGCTGAGGGCGAGGAAACCAAATTGGTCCGACAGTTCGAGGCCGGCAAACGACACCAGTATTGCAAGCGACGCGAGGACCCAGCGGACAAGCATCAAGAGGGCCATCGAACGCAGATTGTGCCTGTTCTTGGCCGCGAGGTCACGGCGGAATTTGGCGCGGTCCGCATGCTCCTCGGGAACGGCGTCCCGCAGGACCGAGCGTGGAATTTCGAACGGTGGTGAACCGAGCAAGCCCACGTCGTGGCGGAGCGGTCCGTCGATGGGAACCATGACCTTGGTCGCCAGCAGGCAGTTGTCCCCGGTCTTGGCTTCGGCCGGGTAGAGCACGAAGTTGCCCAGGAAGTTGCGCGCGCCGACCGGCGTCCGGCTGAGCCTGAACGAAGTCGCCGAATAGTCGGCGTTCATGAACGACACCCCATCGGCGATCATGGTTCCGGTGCCGATCTCCGACAGGAACGGATTGTCGTGTTTGAACATCGTGCCCAGGTTCGATCCGGTCTGCTGGACCGTGCCCTGCTTGTAGCCGAGGGCCCGCACGTAGTTCACGACGTATGAGCTATCGCCGAACAACGATGGAAGCATGCGGCTGTTGGTCATCCTCGCCACCGCCCGCTCGGCGGCATGCCTCAGCCCGAACATCGGATACACCGTGTCCGGCTTCAATGCGAGCTGGGGCACCCTCGGCACGGTCGTGATCAGGAGCAGCCCCACGATCGTCCCGCCAAAGACGGCCAGGCCGGCGTAGAAAAGAGCGTCGCCGTAGAAGATCCAGCTGGTAAACGCCCAAGCCTGCGTCTCCAACAGCGCCGCCACATTCGGATCCGCCAGAACGAACAGGATGACCGCCTGCCCCACCAGTATGCGGCCCAGTCCGAGCGCGGCGATGAGCTGGGTCGTGGCAAACAATCCCCGGCGCCACGGACGGTAGGGGGTCCGTTCGACCCTGCTGTAGTCCACGTCTGTACGCCTGCCCGGGGAACCGTGCCAATGCTCGCCGGCAGGCACGGCTTGGCCGGTGTACAAGGAGGAGCGGTGGCCCAACTGCGAGTCGTCTCCCATTGACGTGTCGATGTCCAGGACGCTGCCCTCGCTGATGGTGACACCGCGGCCGAGCGTCACCGCACCGAGCTGGATGACGCCGCTGTGGGCGCGGTAGCCGTTGGCGAGCACGTCCTTGCGGATCACCGTCCCCTCCCCGATGGTGAGCAAGTCGGTGCAGACCGTCAGTCGGTTGGTCAGGATCGTGACGTTGCGGCCTACCTTCGCGCCCATGGCCCGTAGGTAAAAGGTCGTCAGCGGGGTACCGGTCATCAGCGCGAGGGGCGAGGTGCGCATCAAGGTCTTTACCAGCCAGAAGCGGAAGTAGGCGAGGCTCCAAATGCGGATCTCCTGGGGACGGAAGCGTCCGACGATGATCCACTTCGCCGCAATGGGCAGGATGCAGAGGGCCACGAATACCACCGCTGCGTAGGCGGTCGAACGCAGGTAGATTTCCAGGAAGCTCATGCCCTGCTCCAACCATTCGTGGTTGCCAGGCCCTGCGGCCGGCAACACCCACTGGTACCACACGACCGTCATAAGGCCGGCAGCCAAGCAGTAGCCGAGATAGACGAGCGTCTGCAAAGCGCCACACGTTATGTACTCCCACGTCCGCGCGTCCATCGGCAGCGTTGTCTCCGGCACGGACGCCACGGCTGGCGAAGGTTCCTCGCGCTTGTCCTGCTGCGGGGGAACCTGCAGGGCCGCGGCGAGTGCCGAGATATTCGGATTACCGTAGATCTCTTTCATGGACACCTTCGGCAGGTCCGGCTGCTTGCGCACACGGGCGCAGAACTGCGCCATCACCAGCGAGTCCGCACCCAGGTCCTGGAAGAAGTGGCTATCCACCGGAACGGGCTTGCCGCCGAGCACACCGGACAGCACCTCGGCCAGCCGGACTTGCAGCTGCATCTGCGGCGCCGGTGCCTCTTGCGCCGGTGCCAGGGCAGCGGCCAACGCGGAGATCGTGGGGTGCTGGTAGATGTCCTTGATCGACGCCGACGGCAGGTCCGGCTGCTTGCGCACACGGGCGCAGAACTGCGCCATGACCAGCGAGTCCGCACCCAGGTCCTGGAAGAAGTGACTATCCACCGGAACCGGCTTGCCGCCGAGCACACCGGACAGCACCTCGGCCAGCCGGACTTGCAGCTGCATCTGCGGCGCCGGTGCCTCTTGCGCCGGCGCCAGGGCAGCGGCCAACGCCGAGATCGTGCTGTGCTGGTAGATGTCCTTAATCGACACCGACGGCAGGTCCGGCTGCTTGCGCACACGGGCGCAGAACTGCGCCATGACCAGCGAGTCCGCACCCAGGTCCTGGAAAAAGTCGGCGGCAACAGGAACGTCGTCCTTTTTCACCACCGATGCGAGAATGCCCGACAGCCGGCGCTCCAGGTCAGCGACCACACCCGGGGCCGGCATGCCTGGAGAGCCGTTCCCCGCCGGAGCCGCGGGCGCAGCGGGAACCGGAGAATTCGTCGCAGTTGTGGAACGGGGAGCTTCCTGCAGGTCGTCCACGAGCTTTTTCACTGACAAAACTCCTTAGAGGCCAGATTTGTGAGCAAGCTTCTCTCCGCCATGAACCCATGAAGCTGCGACTTTGGGTGCGGATCGTGAGGATCGGGGCGGTCAGCAAGACAACGGGGATTATCCAGGACCGGCAGTCGGCCCTAGTGTCTGCTGTTCGTCCATAGGGGTTGTGGCAGAGGAATGAGTTGGGGAAGGCTCGGCCGAACCGGCGCCGCGGATTGCGCGGGGGGTCCGGCTGCCGGAGTTGCAGCCTCACGATGATGGGGAACGGTGGGCTCTTTCAAGTTTACTCGTCATGGCTGCACCGTCGACTGTGGCGGAACTGTGAATGTGCTGTGAGGCATGCTCGTTGAGCTGCCTTGTGCAAACCCGTACCCGTACCCGTACGGTCAGGCAAAGCGCAGCAACGAAACGGGAAGGCCCGCAAGGGTCATCTTCGCTCAGCCTGGCTGATTCCACCGCTAATCGCCGCGGGTTTCTGGCGGCATGCGGTTCGGAAAGTGCCGCTGCACTATGAGGCGACCTGGTGGAGCATTGTTTTCCCCTGCGGCATGTATGCGGTCGCCTGCCTCACGTTGGGGCAGGCCGACCTTCTACCCATTGTCGGCGCCATTGGTGCCGCCTGGCTTTGGGTTGCCTGCGCCGTCTGGCTGCTGGTCTTCGCTGCCATGTGCCGCAACCTCTGGCACACGTTGATCCGGCCGCAGCGGGCGTAGCCTTGGTCCATAAATGTCCGCGGGTACAGGAGGTAAGAACGTGGCCGACCCAGCCAAGACGTTAAAGCCGACCACTATAGGCCGGATCGTTTCGGTGACTAAAGCCAACGGGGACGAGTACGTCGGTGCCCTGGCTGCTTTTCGCCGGACCGAGGACGGCAAGGGGTTCGTGGTTTACCTGCAGGGAGTTGGTCAACCGATCGAAGTGCCGGCCGACGGCTCTGTGTCCGTTCATCAGCGGGCGGTCTAGCAGCCACAACCGCGGACAAGAGGTTCCGCCAGCAGTCACGGCCGGCGGGGTTATTGTTGCGGGATCAGGGCGGCAACTGCTCTGCCCCACAGGAACGACTACTAAGGGCCGATCCATTGCATTACTGTGTGTCACACACTATGGTGTGATGCATGGATTCCGACGACGCCGCCACCCTCGCCACGCATGAGCAGGAACTGCGGCGCGGCACCATCGTCCTGGCGAGTTTGGCGGCCTGCCGGACTCCTCGTTACGGCTATGCACTGCTCAGCACCCTCGCCGACGCCGGTTTCCAAATCGAGGCGAACACCCTCTACCCGCTGCTGCGGCGCCTGGAAAAACAAGGACTGCTCAAAGCCGAGTGGAACACCGACGAGGCCCGTCCGCGCAAGTACTACACGCTGACCGACCTCGGTAGCCAGATGGCCGATTCACTGCGCGACGAATGGGCCGACCTCACCAGAAGCCTGACCACACTGTGGAAGGACGATTCAGCATGAGTTCCCTGACCGAAAAATATGTCGCGCAGGTGGTGCGCCGCCTGCCCGAAAGCAACCGGGCGGATATTGCCCGCGAGATCACGGCCACCTTGTCCGACATGGCCGACGCGCGGCTCTCCGGGGATAAATACGGGTCGACTGCCTCCGCCGAAGCGGCCGAGCGGGCGGCCCTTGAAGAACTCGGCGACCCCTCCCGCCTGGCCCTGCGCTACAGCGACTCGCCGCGCTACCTGATCGGGCCCGAACTTTTCCCTGTCTTCACCCGGCTGATGGCCTGGCTCCTGCCGATCGTGGCGGTCTCGGCCCTGGCCGTGAACGCCCTGGCCTATGCACTGGCCACTCCCGAGCCGGCGATCGGCGGCATGATCGGCGCGATGGTCGGCAACTCCATCCTGGCGGTCCTGATCGGCACTGCCGTGGTCACCGTCCTGCTGGCGCTGGCCGAACGCCTTCTGCCGGAGCAGGACAAGGCCCAGATGGCAGCACCGGTAGCTCGGTCCGAGTGGACCGTTGATGACCTTGACCGGGAGCGGCCGGTCCGGGAGATCGCCCGGCCGGAGCCGATCGCCTCGCTGGTGATCCTTGCCCTCATGGCTTTGGTGCCCTTCCTCCCGACCTCCTTCTTCTACGTGGGCCACCTCAACGACGGCGGCGGATTCCTGAACCCGGACCTGTGGGACGGCTGGATTCCGGCCTACCTCGGCTTCCTGCTGGTGTTCGCACTGATCGAAACCTGGCGGTTGGCCTCCGGCACATGGTCGACGGCGATGCTCGCCACCATGATGGTGGCCGACGTTGCCTTCGCCGTCTTCTTGACCATTGCTTTCCTCAGCCAGGAGGTGCTCGACCCAGCCCTCTTCACGGGCTCCGGCGGTGAGCCGGGCTGGTACCAGGGCATCGCCGTCGTACTGATCTGGACGGTCACCGTGTGGGACCAGCTGGCGACGGTCAAGGCCTACCGCGCGGCCCGAGCACTTCGCCCGGTGGAACGCATCTAGCGACCGCTCCACCCTCGTCAACAGGGCCGCTGCCCTAGTACCAGGCAGCGGTCCTGTCAATGTTTTTCGACCCCATTGCCCCTTTCACATCAGTCACAATAAAAAACTTCTGTCACATTTCTGCAGCGATCACGAACCGCCCGGAAAAGGGGTTGCGGCACGGCGGATAAGCCGTACGCTAAGACCACCTCTCTGGTCGCGGCGGCGTGAACCAAGCCGCTTCCGGGAGGTAATTCGTCGGCAGGTTGGGACCGGTGACGTTGGGGGACGTCCGGGGCCTGCTCAGGGGGACGGAGGACCGCAGGTGGACGAATCAATGGGCGATCCGGAGGGCGACGACGCCAGCCAAGAGGCACGGACCGCGTCTGCCCGGCGAGCGCCGGCGCCGCCTGACCGGGACCCCGCACCGGTGCGCAGCACACGGAAACCGTGGTGGCGCCGCCGGAAAGACACGGTGTGGCTGGACGAGATGCTGGCGCCTTCCCCACCCGAACGCCGGAGCGGCACCGCGGTGCGCTTCGCCGCCTGGGCCGGGGCAGTCGCCGTGGTGGCACTCAGCGCCGGCTCCCTGGTCGCGCCGGGGGCGATAGCGTTCTCGGCGGCCACCGACTCCGTCCTGGATCTGTGGGAGGAACTGCCGGGCGAATTGCCGTTGGACACCGCCTTACCGCAGCACACGGTCCTGCTGGACAGGGACGGTAAGGAATTCGCCCGGTTTTACAGTGAGAACCGGATCGATGTGGACCTAGACCATGTCTCGGAGACGTTCCGGGACACCCTGCTGTCCACCGAGGATTCCCGCTTCTACGAACACCACGGAGTGGACCCGATGGGGGTCACCCGCGCCATGGTCACCAACTCCGTGGGCGGCGAGCGCCAAGGCGGCTCCACCATCACCCAGCAGCTGGTGCAGAACATTCTGGTCAACAACGCGCGGGACGAGACCGAGCAGTCCGTGGCGCTGGGTGAGACTTACAACGCCAAAATTCGCGAGGCCAAGTACGCGGTCCAGCTGGAAAACCGGCTGGACAAGGACCAGATCCTGAACATGTACGTCAACGCCGTCTACTTTGGCCACCGCGCGTACGGAGTCCAGGCCGCGGCCCGGATCTACTTCAACACGACGGCGGACAAACTCAACCTGCCGCAGTCGGCCCTTCTCGTCGGCCTGCTCAAGGGGCCGGTCTACTACGATCCGATGAAATACCCGGACCGTGCGCTTGGCCGCCGCAACACCGTGCTGAACGTGCTGCAGCGGCGCGGGGCGATCACCCCAGGCGAGGCCGAAGCGGCACGGCAGAGCGGGCTGGGCCTCGACCCGGGCTCCGTTCCGTCCGGCTGCGCCGACTCGGACTACCCGTTTTACTGCGACCTGGTCCGGGACGAGATCCTCTCCGATCCGGCCTTCGGCAAGACCCAGGAAGAACGCGCGGACCGGCTCTCCCGCGGCGGCATGACCCTCACGACGGCGATGGACCGCAAGGCGATGGCCGCGGCGCAAAAAGCGGTGAGCAAAGCGATGGGCAACAAGAACCGCGCGGCGCTGGGCACCGCCGTCGTCGAACCCGGTACCGGGCACATCGCCGCGGTGGTGCAGAATCGCGCGTGGGGCGAGGGCAAAGGCAAGACCGAAATGGTCTTCGCCGACAGTCCCTTCCAAGTGGGTTCCGCGATGAAGCCGATTGTCCTGGCCACGGCGCTGTCCCAGGGGATCTCGCCGCGGATGAAGCTGCTGGCCAACGGCCCCTACTACTCCCGGTTGGACAACCCGCCGGGCGGTTTCCACAACTACGGCAACAAGAACTACGGCAACATCGATGCCTACCAGGCCGTCCGCGCGTCGGTGAATGTCTACTTCGTGCGGCTGATCGAGCGTACCGGCGTGAAGGAAGTGGCCGAGCTTGCCGAGAAGCTGGGCATCACCACTATCCCCACCAAGAAACTGCACGGCAAGGAGGCGTCGCTGGCGCTGGGCTCGTACGAGATCTCTCCGCTGGAGATGGCCAACGCCTATTCCACGTTCGTCAGCGGCGGGGTGCTCTGCCGGCCGGTCACCATCACCGAAGGCATCCGCAGCGACACCGGGGAGAAAATCCCGGTGCCCGAGGCCGGCTGCCACCAGGCCATCGACCCCTCGGTGGCGGCCACGGTAGCCGACGCGCTCAAGGAACCGTTCAACCCCGCCGGCACCCTGGGCGCCCTGGGCATGCCGAAGGGCCGCAAGGCCGGCGCCAAGACCGGCACCACCAACGACTTCGCCGCCAACTGGATTGTGGGCGTCACGCCGCAGTATGCGACGGCGGTGTGGCTGGGCGATCCGCGCGGCGGCGCGCAGCACCCGCTGAAGAAGGTGAAAGCGTACGGGAAGACCTTCCGCGACCTGACCGGCTCCGAGCTGGCCGGCCCGGTGTGGAAGGACACGATGGAGGGCCTCCACAAGGGCCTGCAGGCCGAGCCGATGCCGGAGGCCGATCCGCTGACCAGCAGCGTGGCCGCGTCCCGGTCGATGCCCGATCTCCGCGGGCTGGGTGTCAACGAGGCCATTACGGTACTACTGCGCGACAACCTGGTGCCCGTGATCGGAGAGAAGACGGCCAAGCCGAATCCGCGAATCGGCAAGAACGTGGTAACGAAACAGTCGGCACCGCCGGGCAGCAGCCTGACCTTCCGGCAGGAAGTGACCATCACGCTCAGTGCCGGCAGCAACACCGCCATCACGGTCCCCGGACAGCCGTAGGAGGCCCGATGTCCATCTTCGAGAAGCATCCGGCTGTTGCCCTGGCCGCCGGCGCGCTCTGCCTGGCTGCCGTCACCGCCTCCGGACTGGCGGCACTGCAGCTGTCCGGCATGCCCATGGTCCTCCCCCGCGAACCAGCACCGGCGGTGGCCGAGGCCGCATCACCGGTGGCGATCAGCGCCGTGCTTGCGGACAGCCCGGCATCCACGTCCTTGACCGCCCTGCTGGAGGAACCGCCGGCACAATGGAAGCCGGATGGCCCGCTGCAGCGCGGAGTGGCGCTGCCGGTGCCGTACTCGTGCGACATCGGGGACGCGCCGACCGTTGCGCTGGCGCGTTCGTTCAAGGTGGGCAAGGTTGGCGTGCAGGTGATCAGCGCCGCCTACACCGCCGGCCTTGGCGCCGAAGCAATGGAGAACATGCTGGACAACGCATCCGATTGTGCCGGGAGTTCGCTCGACGTCGACGGCGAGGATCTGGACACTCCCGGCGTCCAGGCGCACCGGGACTACACCACCAAGGACGGCCGCACCATGCAGGCGGTGACCTTCCGGCGCGGGGATGTGCTGACCTTCGTGGTGGGCAAGGCGGACGCTAAGCTGCGGAAACTGGCCGGGCAACTCGACAAGGAACTGGCCGGCACACTGGAGGGCGTCTGCGTCGACCAGAAGTCCGACGCCGAGGACGCCGCCCGCTCCCCCTGGTCGACGGACGGCTACAAGCCGTTCACCCGCACCAGCACGGTGGCCATCCGCACTGTTTCACCCCCGCAGGCACCGGCCGACGACGGCGACCGCGCCGTGCCGATGCCGGCTCCCACGCTGAAGGTCAAGGCTGCCAAGCCGGCTGCTCAGCCGAGCTATCCCGTCTGGCCGCTGATGCCGGAGGCCCGCAAGGTGCCCAAGCCGCCCAAGAGTCCGGCGGACGAACCCGCCACCTCGGCCAAGGTCAGGGTGCTGGCCAATGACCCCGCCGGCCCGGGCTGCGGCTGGAGTTTCACCGGCATGGCACCGGTGCCCTTCGACGCCGAGGACGCCGCGGCAGCCAACCGGGAACGTACTCATGCCGCGGAGGAGAAACTGGCCGCCGGCGTCGAAAAATGGCAGCAGAGCGTGCTGGGCTACTGGGCCGCCTACGACCAGTACCGGACGGAGGTGAAGGAGTACAAGGACTATGCCGCCGCCGTGGCGAAGGTGAACAGGGCCTGGGACAAGATCGCGGCGCAGTGGGACGAGTACTGGGGCGAATATGCCGTCTACCAGCAGGCGCTGGCGGAACGTTCGGCATTCTTCGCGCGGCGGGACAACGCCCGGGACGATTACCGCGATGCTTTGGCCGAGTGCAAAGCGGACAACCGTGAAGCAGAGCAGGACTACCGCCAGGCGGAGCGGGACTATCAGGACGCCGTGGACGAAGCGGAAGACGAGGACGAGGATCCGCCGGAGCCGCCCGCAGAGCCCGAGCCCGTGGACTGTGACGCCGAGATCCAGGTGCCGAGCATCCTGGACTGGGCGGCCCCGGCCGAACCAACCGCCCCGGCCACCCCGGCCGATCCCCGCCCAAAGGACCAGCGCTGAGTCTCATCGCTAAGGCCGCGGCGTCCGGACGTCTCATTAGGCCGTCCGGATGTAGTTAGAGTGGTGGCATGGTCGATTCCACTGCCACCGCCGCCGTTGAACACTTGGGTGCCGATGGAGGTGCGGTCCCGGACTCGTACTACGTCCGTCTGGACGGCGGGCGCTTCCATTCCACGCTTCACTCCCAAGGTGCCTGGAACGACCACGAACAGCACATGGCCCCGGCCTCCGGGCTGATGGTCCACGAACTCCTGCGCAACCATCCCCGCGCGGAGATGGTGATGAGCCGGATCAACTTCGAGATCCTGGGCATCATCCACGGCGGCGAGTTCGAGATCCAGACCCGGGTGCTTCGTCCGGGCCGGACCATCGAACTCTTGGAGGCCACCTTCACGGCCCAGGGCCGCACCGCCATCCGCGCGCAGGCCTGGCGGCTGCTGGCCGGCGACACCGCGGACGTCGCGGGCCCCGAGCATCCGGTCTTGCCGCACCCCGAGAGCTGCCCGCCGGCGCCGATGCAGAGCGTCTGGGACGGCGGCTTCATCCGCGCCACCGAGTTCCGCACCGTCGCCGACGGAGGGCCCGGCAACCGCACGGTGTGGGCGCGTCCGCTGCACCCGTTGGTTCTGGACGAGGACAGCCACCCGCTGGCCCGCTTCGTTAGCATCGTGGACACCGCGAACGGCGTGGCCGTGCGGCAGGATCCGCGCGAGTACATGTTCCCCAACGTGGACCTGACCATCCACCTTTTCCGCCAACCGCACGGCGAATGGACCGGTCTGGACACCCGGGTCACCTTCGGCGCCGGCGGGGTGGGCATGACGGACACCGAACTGTTCGACGAACAGGGTCCGGTGGGCCGCGCCGCGCAAATCCTGACGGTCCGCAAGTTCCCGGCAGCCGGCGGATGAGCCTGCGCATCCTCACCATCGGACGCAAGCACGAGTCGTGGGTGGCGGAGGGAATCGACCGCTACGAAAAGCGGATGAAAAAGCCCTTCGACGTCACGTGGCAGCCCATTCCGCATTCCTCCCGGGAGCATGACGCCGCGCGGCGCGAGGAGTCCGAGACCCTGCTGGCCAAGCTCGCCGGCAAGCACGCGAACGACTTCGTGATCCTGCTGGACGAGCGCGGCAAGAACATCGACTCCCCGACGCTGGCGCGCACCTTGCAGCAGCCGCTGGACAGTTCCCGCAACGTCACGCTGATCATCGGCGGCGCGTATGGCGTGGACGACTCAATCCACCGGCGCGCAGACTTTGTCTGGTCCCTGTCCAAACTGGTCTTTCCGCACCAACTGGTCCGGTTGATCGTGATGGAGCAGCTCTACCGCGCCCAGGAGATTGCCGGCGGTCGGCCCTACCACCATGAATGATCATGGGTAACGCCCTGCGGTTCGGCCGGTCGGCCGTGGTCGCGGCCGCCGTGCTCTGCCTCGCCGCCGCCGCGCATACCGCCGCCGGCGGAACCTTGCCGCACCCCGCCGTCGTACTGGCACTGGCCATGCTGACCTGGCTGCCCGTGATGATCCTGGCCGCCCGCAGGCTGGCGCCGGCAACCATCCTGGCGGTACTGGCCGGCGGACAGCTGGCCTTGCACCAGGCCTTTGAACTGTTCGGCACGGTCCAGTGCGCGCCGTCCGGAGTGGCCGAACATGCCGGCCACGCGGGCCATGCCGGGCATGCGGCAGTAGCGCTGGACTGCGTGGCCGAGTCGCACACCGGAAATTCGCCGGGCATGCTGGCCGCACACCTGCTGGCAACCGCCCTGACCGCGCTAATGCTGGCCCGCGGCGAGGCTGCGCTGTGGGCGCTGGCCGCTTGGCTGCGTCCGCTGGTCCAGCTGCCCGCCGTCGCCTCGGCGCCCGTCGCCGCTTCCTTGCCGCTCGCGGACCAGGGTCCCGTGCCGCTGCACAGCGCCTATCTGGTCACGCTGGTGCCGCTGCGCGGACCACCGCTGCCGGTGAATGCTCCGCTTCCGGGCTGACGCCCGCTGTGAATTCCCACTTCTTCCGGCGCTGTGGCCGCAACCTGCCCGCGCCTCTTGAAAGGCACCCTCGTGAAAACCATCCACCGCACTACCCTCCGCACCGCGCTCGCCGCCGGGGCCACCGCCGGCCTGCTGGCCCTCGGCGCAGGCGCGGCCTCCGCGCACGTCCATGTCACCCCGGATGACAACGCCGCCGGCGGCAGCTCGGTGCTGACCTTCGCCTTCGCCCACGGCTGCGAGGGCTCGCCGACCAGCAAGATCGCCATCTCGCTGCCGGACCAACTGGTAGACGCCACGCCCACCGTGCACCCCAGCTGGGACGTGGAGAAGGTCAGCGAAACCCTCGACGCGCCGAAGACCCTGGCCAGCGGAGCGACTGTGACCGAGCGGGTCAGCCAAATTGTGTACACCGCCAAGGAACCGGTGGCCGACGGGCTGCGCGACACGCTGCAGCTGCAGGTGCTGCTGCCCGAGTCCGCCGGCGAGACCCTGGCCTTCCCCGTCCGGCAGACCTGCGAGCAGGGCGAGACCAACTGGGCCGAAATCCCGGCGGAGGGCCAGGACCCGCATGAGCTGGAGTCCCCGGCTCCCTCGTTCGTGATCGGCGAGGCCTCCACCGAGAGCCACGGAGGGCACGACGGCGGCGCCTCCGACGGTGCGCAGGCCGCCGAAGCGTCGGGCACCGGAGCGCCTAGCACCGGGTCGGCGGCGGTGGCCGGCTGGGCCGGGCTGGGTGCCGGCGTGCTGGGCCTGGCGGCCGGCGTGACGGCGCTGGCCCGGACGCGCAAGAAGGGCTGATCCTTCAGATACGAAGGGCTGATCCTTCCAGATGTAGTGCCTCCGCCGGCCGGTGGGATGTCCGCTGCGGACAGACCGCCGGCCGGAGGTGTTTAATGTGAGCATGATGAATCGTTTCCGGCTGAGGCCGGCCGCCGCGGCCTTCTTCGTTGGCTCCGCCCTGCTGCTGGTCGGCTGCGGCCAATCGGGCCCGGGAGCCGGCACCGCGCCGGCATCTGCCGGCCCGGCGGGCAGCGCATCGCCGTCGTCGTCCTCGGCACCGGCGCCCGAAACCGAAAGCGCCGCGGGAATCGAGAGCGCCTCCGCGTCGCCGGAGGCCAGCAGCAATGCCCCTGCCGACGCCGAAAACAGTTCCTGCAGCGCCGGCCAGCTGTCGGCCGCCATCGAAACCGAGCCCGGCGGCGGCGCCGCCGGCAGCGTCTACCGCACTCTGGTGCTCACCAACACCGGCGACAAGTCCTGCACGCTGGCCGGCTACCCGGGTGTCTCCTACGTCGATGCCGAGGGCAAGCAGGTGGGTGCCGCTGCCGATCGGGACCCGGACGCCAAGACGGTCACCGTCACGGTGGCGCCGGGCGGCACCGCCGCGGCGCAGCTGCGCCAGACCAACGCGCAGAACTACGGTGAGAAATGCGGGCTCACGGACGTGGCGGGCGTGAAGGTCTACCCGCCGAACCGCAAGGATTCGCTGATCGCCGAGCAGGAGACGGTCGGCTGCTCGGATGACTCGGTGGTGCTGATGACGGTGGGCACGTTCCAGGCTCCGTAACCGCACTTCCGCCGGCGCGGAACTGCACGCCGTCGGCGCCGGGCGTTAGGCTCAAACCATCGGTATGACGACGTCTGTGCTCGAACGCTTCAGCCCGGCGACCCGCGAGTGGTTCGCCGGTGCTTTCAGTGCGCCCACCGACGCGCAGACCGGCGCGTGGAACGCCATCTCCGCCGGTTCCCACGCCTTGGTGGTGGCTCCGACCGGTTCCGGCAAGACGTTGGCGGCCTTCCTCTGGGCGCTGGACACCTTCATCTCCACTGCGGAGGCAGAGCCGGCGCTTCCGCTTGACGTCCCGGAACCGGCGCCGAAGCGCGGCCGGGGCCGGCAGGAATCCCGGGGCACCCGCGTGCTCTACATTTCGCCGCTGAAGGCGCTGGGCGTGGACGTGGAACGGAACCTGCGCGCGCCGCTGATCGGCATCACGCAAACCGCCAAACGGCTGGAACTGCCCGCCCCGTCCATCACCGTGGGCGTCCGATCCGGCGACACTCCGGCCAACGAGCGCCGCCGGCTGCTCACGCATCCGCCGGACATCCTGATTACCACTCCGGAATCGCTGTTCCTGATGCTGACGTCCAAGGCACGGGAGACCCTTGCCTCGGTGGACACCGTGATCATCGACGAAGTCCACGCCGTGGCCGGGACCAAACGCGGCGCACACCTGGCCCTCACGCTGGAACGGCTGGACGCGGTGCTGACGCGGCCGGCCCAGCGGATCGGCCTCTCCGCCACGGTGGAGCCGCTGGATACCGTGGCCCGCTTTTTGGGCGGCAACGCACCGGTGGAGATTGTCGCCCCGCCGGCCAAGAAGTCGTGGGACCTGACGGTCACCGTTCCGGTGGAGGACATGACGGCGCTGGCCTCGCCCAGCCAGGAGGAACTGGGCCCGGGCGCACAGCCCGCGTCCATCTGGCCGCATGTCGAAGAGAAGATCGTCGACCTGATCGCCGAGAACCAGTCCACCATCGTCTTCGCCAATTCCCGCCGTCTGGCCGAACGACTCACCGCCCGGTTCAACGAAATCTGGAGCGAACGCCAGGCCCTGTCCTTGGCCCGCGACGACGTCTGGGACGCTGCCCCCGGCCAGGGCCCGGAGCCCGGTACCGGGGCGGTCACCGCCACCGAGACCAAGCCGCCGGCCCAGATCATGGCGCAGGCCGGTTCCATGTCCGGCGCGGACACCATCCTTGCCCGCGCCCACCACGGCTCGGTCAGCAAGGAGGCCCGCGCCGAGATCGAAGACGACCTCAAGTCCGGCCGGCTGCGCTGCGTGGTGGCCACCTCCAGCCTGGAACTAGGCATCGACATGGGCGCCGTGGACCTGGTGGTGCAGGTGGAATCGCCCCAGTCGGTCGCGAGCGGCCTGCAGCGGGTGGGCCGAGCCGGACACCAGGTCGGCGAGACCTCGCAGGGCGTGCTGTTCCCCAAACACCGGCAGGACCTGGTCAACACCACCGTCACGGTGGAGCGGATGCTCGCCGGCCGGATCGAGCCGCTGTTCATCCCGGCCAACCCGCTGGACATCCTCGCCCAGCAGACCGTGGCCGCCACAGCGCTCGGTGCCGTCGATGTGGAGGAATGGTTCGACGTCGTGCGCAAATCCGCGCCCTTCGCCACGCTGCCGCGCTCCGCCTACGAGGCCACGCTGGACCTGCTGGCCGGGCGCTACCCGAGCGACGAGTTCGCCGAACTGCGGCCGCGCATTGTGTGGGACCGGCTGGCCGGGACCATCACCGGCCGCCCGGGCGCGCAGCGGCTGGCCGTGACCTCCGGCGGGACCATTCCGGACCGCGGGCTGTTCGGCGTCTACCTGGTGGGGTCCGAGGACGAGAAGAACCGCGGCGGCCGGCGGGTGGGCGAGCTGGACGAGGAGATGGTCTACGAGTCCCGCGTGGGCGACGTCTTCGCGTTGGGCGCGACCAGCTGGCGGATCGAGGACATCACCTACGACCGGGTGCTGGTCTCGCCGGCCTTCGGGCAGCCGGGCAAGCTCCCGTTCTGGAAGGGCGATTCGCTGGGCCGGCCGGTGGAGCTGGGGCGGGCGCTGGGCCGTTTTGTCCGCGAACTATCCGGCACCGCGGAGGAACCGGCGCGCGAGCGGCTGGCCGGCGCCGGGCTGGACGATTGGGCCGCGGGGAACCTGCTGGCCTACCTGACCGAGCAGCAGCAGGCCACCAACGACGTTCCCAACGACCGCACGCTGGTGGTGGAGCGGTTCCATGACGAGCTCGGCGACTGGCGGGTGGTGCTGCACAGCCCGTTCGGCATGCCGGTCCACGCTCCGTGGGCGCTGGCCGTCGGCGCGCGGTTGCATCAGCGATACGGCCTGGACGGCTCCGCGATGGCCGCCGACGACGGCATTGTGCTGCGTGTGCCGATGATGGAGGACGAGCCGCCCGGCGCGGAGCTGTTCCTCTTCGACCCCGAGGAGCTGGACCAGATTGTCACCGCGGAGGTGGGCGGATCGGCGCTTTTCGCCTCGCGCTTCCGCGAATGCGCCGCCCGTGCGCTGCTGCTGCCGCGGCAGAACCCGGGCAAGCGGAGCCCGCTCTGGCAGCAGCGCCAGCGCTCCGCCCAGCTGCTGGACGTGGCACGCAAGTATCCGACGTTTCCGATCATCCTGGAGACGGTGCGCGAGTGCCTGCAGGATGTCTACGACCTGCCCGCGCTCAAGGACATTGCCGCCGGCATCGAACGCCGCGAGCTGCGTCTGGTGGAGACCACTACGCAGCAGCCCTCGCCGTTCGCGCGTTCGCTGCTCTTCGGCTACGTGGCGAGCTTCCTCTACGAGGGCGACTCCCCGCTGGCCGAACGCCGGGCCGCCGCGCTCTCCCTTGACCCGGGCCTGCTCAACGATCTGCTGGGCCGCGCCGAACTGCGCGAACTGCTGGACGAGGGCATCATCGCCCAGACCGAGCAGGAACTGCAGCGGCTCACCGAGGACCGCAAGGTCAAGGGCGCGGAAGGCATCGCGGACCTGCTGCGCCTGCTGGGACCGCTCACGACGGCGGAGATCGCCGCCCGCGTCCAGCCCGCCGAAGCGACGGACGGGTCTCTACTCGGCGCTGGCGCGCCTCCATCGAGCAGCGAGGTCGAACCCCTGCTGGCCGAACTGGCCAAGGCCAACCGCGCCCTGAAGGTGGGCGTGGCCGGCGTCGAGCGCTGGGCCGCGGTGGAGGACGCCGCCCGGCTGCGCGATGCCCTCGGAGTCCCGCTGCCGGTGGGCGTGCCGCTGGCTTTCATCGAGCCGGTGGCCGACCCGCTCGGCGACCTGGTCAGCCGCTACGCCCGCACCCACGGGCCGTTCACCGCCGCCGAGTGCGCCCGCCGGCTGGGGCTGGGCCCCGCCGTCGTGCTTACCGCGTTGCAGCGACTGCTCAAGGACGGCCGCGTGGTGGAAGGCGAATTCCGCCCCGGAGGTGCGCCGGATGCTGACGACGGCGGCACCTTGGGCGGAGAGCGGGCTTCGACCGGCGCGCACGGCCAGCGCCAGACCGAGTGGTGCGATGTGGAGGTACTGCGCAAGATCCGCCGCCGGTCGCTGGCGGCGCTGCGCCGGGAAGTCGAACCGGTGGACCCCGCCACCTACGGCCGGTTCCTCCCGGCCTGGCAGAACGTCGGGGCCAAGCTGCGGGGACTGGACGGCGTGGTCACGGTGGTGGACCAGCTCTCCGGGGTCCCCATCCCCGCGTCGGCGTGGGAACCGCTCATCCTGGCGTCGCGTGTGTCCGACTACGCGCCCGCCATGCTGGACGAGCTGACCGCCACCGGCGAAATCCTGATCGCCGGCGCGGGCTCGATGCCCGGCAACGACGGCTGGATCAGCCTGCATCTGGCCGACACCGCGCCGCTGACGCTGAATCCACAGTCCGATTTCGAGCCCAGCGTGCTGCAGTACGAATTGCTGAGCGCGCTCTCCGGCGCCGGCGGCTACGGCGGCGCCTACTTCTTCCGGCAGCTCGCCGATGTGCTGGCGGCCAACGGCACCCAGCCGGGGGACGACGCCGTCGTCAGCGCTCTGTGGGACTTACTCTGGGCCGGCCGGATCACCAACGACACCTTCGCCCCGGTGCGCACGCTGCTAGCCGGCGGCACCACGGCCCACCGGCAGCGCAACGCGCCGCCGCGGGCCCGGTCGGCGCGACTGGGACGGATCGGACGCATGCACGGACTGAGCGGCGCCGGCCTGCGTCCGGGAACTGGGGCCGCCGCGGGCGCCGGCGTGGGCCGGCCCCGGCCCGCGCCGCCGAATGCAGCCGGCCGCTGGTCGCTGCTGCCTGTACCGGAGACCGACCCCACCGTGCGGGCACACGCCACCGCCGAGCTGTTGCTGGACCGCTACGGCGTGGTCACGCGCGGCTCGGTGGCCGCCGAATCGGTGCCCGGCGGCTTCGGCCTGATGTACAAGGTGCTGGGCAAGCTGGAGGAGACCGGTCGCTGCCGCCGCGGCTACTTCATCGAACATCTGGGGGCCGCCCAGTTCGCCGTCTCCCCCACGGTTGACCGGCTGCGTTCCTTTAGCCGCGACGCGCAGCTGGGCGAGCAGGCGCCGTCGGCCGTGGCGTTGGCCGCAACCGATCCGGCCAACCCCTACGGCGCGGCCCTGGCGTGGCCGGCGCAGGAGTCCGGCCACCGGCCGGGGCGCAAGGCGGGCGCCCTGGTGGTGCTGGTGGACGGCGAGCTGGCACTATATTCCGAACGCGGCGGCAAAACGCTGCTGGCCTTCACCGAGGACGAGGAGTTGCTGGCCTTGTGCGGCCGAGCCTTGGTGCAGGTGATCCGGCGCGGCGCCGCGGACAAGATGGCGGTGGAAAAGGTCAACGGCGGCCCGATCCTGGACACGCCGCTGGCCCGGGCGCTGATGGACGCCGGTTTCTACTCCACGCCGCGGGGACTGAGGTTCCGTGCCTGAGGGTGACACCGTCTGGCGGGCAGCCAAGCGCTTGCACGCGGCGCTGGCCGGGCAGGAGCTCACCGGCAGCGACTTCCGGGTGCCGCGCTACGCCACGCTGGACCTGTCCGGGCAGACCGTGGACGAGATCCGGTCCCGCGGCAAGCACCTGCTGATGCGGATCGGCGCGCTGACCGTGCATTCGCATCTGGGCATGGACGGCAGCTGGCAGGTCTACCAGCCCGGCGAGCGCTGGCGGAAACCCGCTTTCCAGGCCCGCCTCATCCTCTCCACCAGCCCGACGACGGCGGTCGGCTTCGCGCTGGCCGCGCTGGACGTGGTGCCGCGGGCCGACGAGGACACGCTGGTGGGGCATCTCGGCCCGGACCTGCTGGGCCCGGACTGGGACGCCGACGAAGCCCTGCGGCGGCTTCGCCAGGAGCCCGACCGCCCGATCGGGCTGGCCCTGCTCGACCAGCGCAACCTCGCCGGGATCGGCAACGTCTACCGCTGCGAGGTCTGTTTCATCGCCCGCGTGCACCCGTACACCCCGGTGGGCCAGGTGCCGGATCTCCCGGCCATGGTGCTGAAGTCCAAGCAACTGCTGGAGGTCAACAAGGATCGCGGCAGCCGCAGCACCACCGGCTCGCCCGCCCGCCGCGAATCGTTCTGGGTCTACGGCCGGGCCCGCCGTCCATGCGGACGCTGCGGCACCCCGATTGCCCACGATCTTCAAGGCAATACCGACGCCGACCAGCGCGACGTCTATTTCTGCCCGCACTGCCAGCCGCTTGCTTCCTGATTGCGCTGGCCCGGCGACCTTGGCGGGCGGTGTGGCGGCCCCTCGGCTCCCCCGTGGGCAGTACCTCAGCGCCCCTCGGCGCCCAGGTCAGGGGCTGCCGGCGAGATCACCCTCCACGACCCAAGACTTCATGCCGAGATCACCACATGGCGTCCAGACCGGGGGTTGCAAGGGGATATCTCGGCGCGTTCCCCCGACCTCACGAAACTGCCACCTCGCGGATCCACTCCGGCCACAGGGCGCCCCCGACCTCATGGAGCTGCCCGGCCCGGCGAAGGCCCGCGAAGGGCCGTGCGGCCCGTCAGGGCGTCGGCCGCGCAGTACGAACCGTAATATGGAGACGACAAGAAACGAAGGGGGCCCATGAGCTGGCTGCAGACGATTCCGGCGGTGCTGGTAGCCATCGTCCTCGTCTTCGGCCCCGGCTTGCTGTGGGGCGCCGTGCTCGGCTTGCGCCGGCTGTCGCTGGTGGCACTGGCCGGCCCGTTTGGCGTCACCGCCATCGTGCTCGCCGCCGAACTCGGGCGCCTGGTCGGCCTGCGGTGGGCCTGGCCGCAGCTGTTGGCCGTCACCGTCCTGGTCGCCGCCATCCTCTGGCTGCTCCGCCGCAGTCTGGGCCACCGCCTGCACCGGGACCCCGAGACGCCGAACCTCCCGGCGCCCTGGCGCTCGGTCGCGCTGGCCTGGGCGGTCTCGGCGGTGCCGCTGGCCGCAGCCATGATCTTCATCTTCGGTGCCCCGGACAACATTGCGCAGTCGCACGACAACATCTTCCATCTCAACGCGCTGCGCTACATTTCCGACTCGGGCAACGCCTCCTCGCTGACGCTGGGCTACCTGGGCACCACAGACCGGGGCGTGTTCTACCCGGCTGGCTGGCACGACGTGGTCTCGCTGGTGATGATCACCGCCGGGCTGCAGCCAGCGGCCGCCATCAACATCACCAATCTGGTGCTGATCACGGGCATCTGGAGCACCGGCTGCCTGTTCATGGTCAGCCGCATCACCGGCGAGCGCACCATGCCGCTGCTGGTCGCTGCGGTGGTCTCGCTCTCCTACAGCAGCTTCCCTTACCTGCTGCTCGAATTCGGCGTCGTCTATCCATTCATGCTCTCCATCGCCATGCTTCCGGCCGCCTTGGGCGTGGTGTTCCAGCTGCTCCGTCTGGGCGTGCACACCCGCGTGTCCACCGAAGGCAACGTGCTGCTGCTGCTCGGGCTGCTGCCGGGCATGGCGCTGTCCCATCCGGCCACGATCATGGGACTGCTGGCGCTCTCCGTGCCGCCGGTCATCGCGGCCGCCTACCCGGCACTGCGCGCCCCAGAACAACGACGGCGGTTGCGTGCCTGGGTGAGCAGCGGCGCCTTTCTTGTGGTGCTGGTGGTGCTGTGGATCACCCTGCGCCCTGCCCGCAGCAGCAGCACCAACTGGGACAACATGGGCAATGCGGCGTCGGCCCTGGTCGAGGTGGTGCTGAATTCGCCGCTCGACCGGCCCATCTCCATCCTGGCGACCGTCTTGACCATCGTGGGCGCCGCCGTCGTCTTCAATCTGCGCAAAAACCGCTTTGCGCTGGGCATGTATGCCGTAGGCGCCGCCCTGTACGTGATCGGCAACTGGCAGGCGATGCCCGGCCTGCGCTGGTGGGTGGCCGGCATCTGGTACAACGATTTCTTCCGCATCAGCGCCATGCTTCCGGTGGCCGGACTGCTGATTGCCTCCATTGGCGGCGTCGCGCTGGCAGGGACGGCGCGCTCCTTCTTCCGTGCCTCGCTGGCCCGCCGCGAGAAGAAGCAGCCCGCATGGATCCGCCCCGCCGGGACCGGAGTGCTGGTGGTGATCAGTCTGGCGGTGGTCCCGATGTTTGCGGTGCAGCGCGGCATCTCCGAGGCCGCCGCCAAGTATCGGTTTTCGGACAGATCGCAGTTGCTCACCCTCGATGAACTCGCGCTGATCAAGCGGCTTCCTGACCGGGTTCCCGAAGGTGCGGTGATCGCCGGCGATCCGCTGACAGGAGCCTCGCTCTCCTACGCCTACACCGGACGTCGCGCGCTGGTCCCCTCGGGAACCACGTCCCCCAGCGTGGACGGCAAGCTCATCATGGACAAGCTGGACGAGATGCGGACCGATCCGGCGGTCTGCCCGGCCGTGAAGGCACAAAATGTGCAGTTCGTGCTGGACTTCGGCAACCGCTCCGTCCACCCGGGCGAGAAATCTTCGGTACCCGGTTTGCAGGAGCTGACCGAGGCCAACGGTTTCAAACTGGTGGACTCCGAAGGTGACGCGAAGCTCTATCAGATCACCGGCTGCCCCTGAACCGTGCCGGTTCCGTCACGGAGCCGGTTCGCCGTGTCGGTTCCGTCACCGAGCAGTGCCGGTTACCGGGTGCCGGTCAGCCGGTAACCTTGATGGGTGATGAAATCTCCGCTCCCGGTGCGCGACGGCGTCAATGCCACCCGCTTGCGCCTGCCCGGCGAGGGCCCGTGGGAAACGGCGATGGACTACATGCTGCACCGCTGGGGCCACGTGGATCCGGACGGCATCATGGACCGGTTCGACCGCGGCGAGATCGTGGGCGAAGGCGGCGCCGTGCTCAGCCGGACTACTCCGCTGGATGCCCACACGTTCATTTGGTATTACCGCACCTTGCCCCGCGAGAAGCGGCTGCCGGTGGAGATCAACATCCTGCACCAGGACGAAAACATCCTGGTGGTGGACAAGCCCCACTTCCTGCCCACCACCCCCGGCGGCACCTACATCCAGGAGTCGGCGCTGGTCCGGCTGCGCCGCCAACTGGATATCCCCGATCTGATTCCCATGCACCGGCTGGACCGCCTCACCGCCGGGGTGCTGCTCTTCTCCACGAACCCCGCCACCCGCGGCAAATACCAGGTGCTCTTCGAAAAACGCTTGGTGCAGAAGGAATACGAGGCCATCGCGCCGGTGGATCCGCAACTCAGGTTCCCGCAGACAGTGCGGAACCGCATGACCAAGTCCCGCACCTACCTGCTGGCCCAGGTGGTCGACGGCGAGCCCAACACTGAGACCCGGATCGAGCTGCTGGGACAGCGCGGAGGGATGGGCCGCTACAAACTGGAACCGCATACCGGAAAGACCCACCAGTTGCGCGTGCATCTGGCCTCGCTGGGCATCGGCATTTTGCACGACCCCTTCTACCCGGTGTTGCTGGACCAGGCTCCCGACGACTTCGAGCGGCCGCTGCAGCTGCTGGCCCGCGGCATCTCCTTCACCGACCCGATCAACGGCGAACCGGTGGAATACCGTAGTCGGCTGGACCTATCCGAGTGGGCAGTCCGAGGCGCCGCCGACGCGGGGGACGCCGGCGACGCCTCGAAGCAAGGGATGCCTGCCTAATTAGGCGCGGCCCGAAGCGGTACCTTGCGCGTTGGTATCCCGCCTGCGGGTCAGCAGCAGACCCAAGGCAATCATGACCACACCCAAGATGAGATGCAGCCAATTGTCGGCCGAATTCAGGGGCACGAAGTTGGCTGCGCTCTGCTGGTCAATGAACAGCCCGTACAGCCAGATGACCAGATAGATCGCGCCACCCCAGATCAGGTAATTACGGGCAGCAGGGATGCTCCGGGCCAGCACCAGTCCCGCGATGCCGAACAAGATATGGACAATGTTGTGCAGGATGGACACCTGGAAGATGCCCAGCAGCATCGCCTCGGAATGGTGGCCTGCGGCCATCATCTGGTCGTAGTTGGAGGTAATCCCGGGAATGAAGCCCAAGATGCCCACCAGCAAGAAGACGGCGCCGAGGATCAGCGCCGCCAGCTGGACAGGAGTCCTGCCCGTACGGCGGGTCTGGACGTTGCGTTCAGCAGTCATGGCATTTCTTCCCGTCTGGCGCCGTCAGCCGGCGTGGGCCTTCCGGCGTCGGTAGATATGGCTCTTGACATCCACAACGATACAATAAGGCTGCTTAGGAGTTAAGAGGGCCTGCCCCTACAGTCCGGCATCGGCCGAATCCATGATCTTGCTTGGAGCAGCAGCTTCAGCGAGCGGGGCCACGGCAATGACGGCCAGCGGCTCCCGCCTACCTTCAACATGAAATGCCAACGTTTGGGCAGCAGGCGACGGCGCGCCTTCGAACACGACGCTGACTATGTCCTCGAGGTCCCGGTCTCCGCTGACCTCGTACAGTTGTGGGAAAGAGCGTCCCGAACCATCCACTGCGGTCATCTCCGCGCGGGCCAACAGCCAGGGGACGAGGGTATCCTCACCACGGAAGCGCGCGATGATCCGGTTGGGCAGCAACTCCACAATGGTGAGCGTCAGGAACCGCTCGTCATCCCAGCGGCAGTGCGCGTTGCACAGAATCGTCACGGCACTGGACGAACCGTGCGGTTCGATACCCATATGAAAGCAACTCCCCCCATCGCAAGCCCTGCGCGGCACTGGACCGCATGCTCCTCATCATAAGCAAACTGTTCATCTGAGCGGAATGTTGCGCCTTGCTCCCTTGCCACGGCACCACGGCCGGACAGCGCAGGCAGGGCGCTCCTAGTCAGCCGCGGCACCACGGTCTACGCTGAGGCCAGTCACATGAGTCTCTGCAGGACCTTGCCGAGGAGGAGCATTGACCGAGGATGCAGCCCAACAGCGGGCCAAACGCCCACGCAGCATGCTGGCCGGACCCTATGGACACCCCTTCCATCCCATTCTGGTGACGATACCGATCGGCACTTGGATTGCGGTGGTCGTTTTTGACCTGGCCGGCATCTTCACCGACGACGCCGCCCCTTTTGCCCGCGGCGCGCTCTGGCTGACAGGGATTGGCATTATTGGCGCTCTGGTCGCAGCCGTTCTGGGACTCCTTGACTATTCACAGTTGGCCCCGGGCACACGAGCCAAGAAGACAGCCACGCTGCACATGGTGCTGAACCTGACGGTGACCGCACTGTTCGTCGTCGCTTTTTTCATCCGTTTCGCGGCCGGCTACCAGACGATTAGCATGACCGGCTTCATCATCAGCATTGTTGGCCTGGGCCTGCTCAGCGCCTCCGGGTATCTCGGCGGCACGCTGGCCTATCACTACGGAGTCAGGGTGGCCGATGAACAGACCCAAAGCGAAGGGTATAGATAGATGGGGCTGCGGCGGGACCGGACCGGCCCGAAAGTGGTGGTGATTACCGGTGCCTCAAGCGGAATCGGCCGGGCTACGGCCACGAGGCTGGCCAAGCGCGGTGCATCCCTGGTGCTCGCCGCTCGAAGCCGCTCGAGCCTGGATGAGGTGGCTGCCGAATGCCTTCGGCTGGGCGCACGCGCCGTCGCAGTCCCCACTGATATTACTGACGACGGGGCATCGGAAAGACTGGTCCAGACTGCGCTGCGGGAGTTCGGGCGCGTCGATGTGTGGATCGGGGCGGCGTCGGTGTACGGCTACGGAACCTTCGAGCAAACACCTGCAGACGTCTTCCGGAAGCTGGTGGAGACCAACCTGCTGGGCGAAGCCAGCAGCATCCGCGCCGTTCTGCCGCAGTTCCGCCGGCAGCGGCACGGAATCCTGATCCTGGTCGGCTCCATCTACGCCAAGATGACCACGCCGTACGTGTCCGCCTATGTTGCCAGCAAAGCAGGACTACTGGGGCTGGCCAATGTGCTGCGCCAGGAGTTGCTGGATGAGAAGGGCGTGCACATCTGCACCGTGCTGCCGGCCACCATCGACACCCCGATTTTCCAGCATGCCGCCAACTACACGGGCCGCAGAGTGCGTCCGCTCCCGCCGGTGGCAAGTCCGCACCGGGTCGCAAAGGTTTTGGCCCGGCTGGCATTCAAACCCCGACGACAGGTTGTGGTCGGCCGCATACAACAACTTTTCATTCCGTTCCAGCACCGGTTCCCGGGCCTGTACGACCGCGCCTCCGGGCCACTCATGGACACATTTGCCCTTCACGGGAGCGGCGCTGCACCGACAGCGGGCACCGTCTTCGCTCCCGATCCGCCGTCAAACGGAGTCAGCGGTGAATGGCGATCCCCAGGCACCCGCCTCTTGGCCGGAGCAGCCCTACTAGGGCTCACCGTAGCCGGCTGTTGGAGGGGCCTGAAAGGGCGTCACCTTGAGGACCGGCACCGGAGAACTGCCGCCGCCCCGACGCAGCCCAAGCAGCCAGCCAGCCGAGTTCCAACACGGCATCTAACAAATAGATCCTGCTAATGCGCCCCGGTCCGGCCGTAGCGATGTCGACGGCCGCAAAAGTGGCCGCCGACCCAAGGCCCAGCCGCCGGGCGCCAGCCACTCCAACTTCGGTCATTGCCCCGCGCATCTGGGCGTAGCCCAGGGTGACCATCAGGCCACCAACCGTCTTCACCAGCCATGGCTCCGCCTTGGGGCCGGTGACAGTTTCGAAGCTGCGGTACAGGAGCAGTGGCCATGCCCCCAGGACCACATGGAACAGTCCTTGCGCCCTGGCCAGTGTCGCGGGGCTCATCGGGCCACCTCCCGCGCTCGAGATGAACGTGAGCCCATTGTGCCGGACGGCCGAGCGGAAAACCATGCTCCGCTGCCAGAAACAGATGCCGCACTTTTTAATCGCTGGCAGCGACGGAAAGCGGTATCACTAAGGTTGCTTATTAAATTCAGGGCCCTTACCGTGGAATGCACCCGGCCCGGACGTGGCCAGCCCAGACCGATGAGTTGGCAGCAACGACAGCGGGCCCAATGACCGCGGAGGTCGCCGCAGATGTTCTTCCATAAGCAAGAGCTCCAATACAAGGCCGAACCGAACCAGCCGGACGCCGTCTATGCCAGGAAACTGCAGGAGGTCTTGGGCGGTCAGTACGGTGAGATCACCGTCGCCATGCAATACAGCTTCCAAGCCTGGAACATCCATATCCCCGGCAAATACAAAGACCTGCTCTACGGCATCGCCGCGGAGGAGTTCGGCCACGTGGAAATGCTGGCCAAAATGATCGCGCAACTACTGGAGAAGGCCCCACTCGGCATCACCGACGAGGCGGTCCAGTCCGATCCGACGATCGCCGCCGTGGTGGGCGGGACCGACGTCCAGCACGCCATCGTCGCAGGCGCGGGAGCCCGGCCGGTGGACAGCAACGGCAACCCCTGGTCGGGGAGCTACGTCACCGCCAGCGGCAATTTACTGGCAGATTTTACGTCCAACGCCAATGCCGAGATGCAAGGCCGACTGCAGGTTGCTCGGCTCTACCACATGACCGATGACCACGGAGTGCGCGATCTGCTCTCCTTCCTGCTGGCCCGGGACACCATGCACCAGAACCAATGGATCGCCGCTGCACGGGAGCTCCAGGAGGAGGGTTCCGAGACCCTGCCGGTGCCGAGCAACTTCCCGCTGTCCAAGGAGAACCGGGACGTGGCCTACCAGTACCAGAACTTCTCCGATGGTCCCGCGGCCGCAGAAGGATCCTGGGCCAGCGGACCTACTCCCGACGGCATGGGCGAATTCAGCTACCACGACTCCGCCACCACCAGCGCCCCGATGCCCAAGCCAACGCATCCGGACGCCCGCTTCTACGGCACCACCGAGGTTCCCAACATGGTCGAAAAGACTGCTGGGGCAGTTCAGGACAAGCTCCGCAAAGAGTGACGGCCTGACACCCCCGCGGCCGCAGTGCCGCGGGGGTGTCCTCTCCGGAAGGCACAGATGTTCCACCGCAACATCGCCGATAACATCCACCGCGTGGGCCATGCAGATGTGAACCTCTACATCGTCGAAGACGGCGACCGGATCATGCTGGTTGACGCCGGCCTGCCGGCCATGTGGAAGATGACCGTGGCAGCCATCCGGGAACTTGGCCGTTCCCCCCGCGACATCACCGCGTTGGTGCTGACCCACGCGCATTTTGATCATCTGGGTTTCGCCGCTCGCGTGAGGCATGACCTCGATGTTCCGGTTTACTGCCACCCCGACGACTACTACATTGCCGCCCACCCGTACCGGTACAAGCACGAAAAAAGCCGCCTAGTCTACCCGATTAAATACCCCCGCTGCATTCCCATCCTCGGTCGGATGAGCGCAGCCGGTGCGCTCATGGTCAAGGGGATCACGGACCTGCGCCCGCTCGACGGCGGGGCAGCAGCATCGCTGCCCGGCTCACCGATGGTGGTGCCCACACCCGGGCATACTGCCGGTCATTGCGCGCTGCACTTCCCCGAGCGCGACACCGTCATCAGCGGTGATGCGCTGGTGACGCTCGATCCCTACACCGGTGCCCGCGGACCGCATATCGTGGCTGCAGCGGCAACTGCGGACACCCGGCAAGCACTCGATTCGCTCCAGGCCTTGGCGCAGACCGATGCACGAATCGTGTTGCCCGGCCACGGCGAGCCGTTCGGCGGCGGCATTGCTTCCGCGGTGCAGGAAGCCATCGAGCGCGGACCCTCTTGATGGGCGGAAGCGAACCCGCTCCTGCCGAAGATGGCCAGGAGCCCGTGGTGACGGTGGACGCTGACGATCTGTTTGGCCTGATTGCCGCACTCACCGAAAGCCGCTGGCAGCCCTCACGGGGAAAGTTTCGGCCGCCTGTTGCCTACCGCGGACATACCTCGGCGGACCGCAAACTCACCACCGGGTTGGTACGGCTGAGTGGGGAGTCCGAAACGACTGTGGAACGGCACATCCTGCGCAATTTCCGCAAGTACGCCCACAGGGACACCTCACCCGGGGATTCGGACTGGAATTGGCTGAGCGTGGCCCAGCACCACGGTCTGCCGACCCGGCTGCTGGACTGGTCGCATTCGCCCTACGTGGCCTTGCACTTCGCCACCCGGGACATCACCAGGTATGACGAGGACGGTGCAGTCTGGTGCGTGGACTACGCGGCCGCCCACCAACTGTTGCCCGACGAACTGCGTTCGGCAGTCGAGTCACTGGGCGGCGGCCTGTTCACCACCGAGGTTCTCTCCCGCGCGGCCTTCACTTTGGATGAATTCGACCGCTTCACTGACGGAGACGGTCGAAGCGTGCCGTTGTTCTTCGAACCGCCGTCGCTGGACGAGCGGATTGTCAACCAGGCGGCGATCTTCTCCACCATGTCCGACTCCTCTGCCAATCTGGACGAGTGGCTGAACCATCACCCCGGGATCTACCGGAAAGTCATCATCCCAGCGAAACTGAAGTGGCGCATCCGGGACCACCTTGACCAGGCGAACGTCAATGAACGGGTGCTCTTCCCCGGCTTGGACGGTCTTGCCTTGTGGCTGCGCCGCTACTACGGGCCTCGCGAGAGAGGTTAGGCGTCCAATTCGGCGTGCACCCGGCGGAAAGTCTCTGCCAGCCCGGCAGAGAACAGCACAAATTCGACCACCTGCAGACCGCCGTCGTACTCCAAGACCTGACCGATGCCACGGCGGGCGACCGTCTCCGCATCCCAGCCATACACGCCGGCGCCGATGGCCGGGAAGGCCAGCGTCTCGGCATGCAATTCGTCGGCCACCCGCAGCGATTCCCGGAAGCATCCGGCCAGCACCTCCGGGTCGGTCTGGCCCGCGCGTCGATTGGGTCCCACCGTGTGGATCACCCATTTGGCCGGGAGGAAGTACCCCTCGGTGGCGGCCGCCTGGCCGGGCGGCAGTCCGTCCGGCCACTCGGTGTCGCGCAGTCGGCGGCACGCTTGAAGCAGTTGCGGGCCGGCCGCGGCGTGGATGGCCCCGTCCACGCCGCCACCGCCCAGCAGGCTGGAGTTGGCGGCGTTCACAATCGCGTCCACCTGCCGCTGGGTGATGTCGCCTTCGAGGATGCGGATCTGCACGTTTGCCAGTCTGCCACCGGGTCGCAATTCCCGATAGATTGGGCCAATGGAGATTCCCGAGGGGCCGCTGCAGTGGGTGTACTATCCCATGACGCTGCTGCTGGTCGTCCTCGACGCCGCGATGCCGGTGGCCCCGTCGGAATTCATGGTGATCGGCGGCGGCACGCTGCTGGCCAACGGCGAACTGATCCTGCCGCTGGTGTTCCTGGCCGTGATGCTGGGCAGCTGGCTGGGCGACCTGCTGCTGTTCCTCCTCTTCCAGCGCGGCGTCAACACATGGCTTAATCGCTACAGCTGGGGCCGGCGGATCGACCGGGGCGTGACGCTGGCGCTGAGCAAGGCCGGCGAATCCTCCACCTATGCGGCGATAGTGGCAGCCCGCTTCATCCCGGGTGGGCGGACCGCGGCGGTGGCGGCCTCCGGGCTGGCGGATGTGCCGTTCAAGCCGTTCCTGCTCGCCTCGGCCGCCGGTTCAGCGCTGTGGGCCACGTGGATGATCGGACTGGGCTTCGCCGCTGGGCGGGTATCCGTGTTCCCGTTTTGGGTCAACATCCTGATCGGTACAGGCGTGGGCATAGTGGTGGGCTCGGTGATCGCCATGGTGATCGGCTTCCGACGGCGCAATAGCGGCAGCCGCACGCGCCCGGTCCGCGAATCCGCCGGCAACCCGGTCCCCGATCTAGGAGCCGAGTGAAACCGGAAAGTGACCTGGTCCAGCCCGTCCGCAAAGCCGCGGAGCCCCTGGCCGGCAGCATCCGTGCCGCGCTGGCGACGGACCTGGCCAGACAATGGGCAGTAACCGGCTCGCTGCTGCTCTGCCTGCTGGCCGGCATGCACGGCGCCGGCATGCTGGGCGGCGCCGGGATCAAAGACGCCGCTGCCGGCGCCTTCGCCCCCGACTTCACGCTGCTGGCGCTGGAGGCGCTGGCCTTCGGCATCTGGGGCGTGATCTATCTAGGCCTGCTCGGCTACACCATCTTCCAGTGGTGGCCCGCCGACCGCGCGTCGCAGCGGCAGCGCAGCATCGGGTGGGCGGTGGCAGCCTCGATGCTGCTCAACGCCGCCTGGATCATGGCCGCCCAGGCGGGCAACGTCGGCCTGACCCTGGTCCTGGTCCTGATGCTGGTGGCCGCGCTGGCATGGGTCATTGACGGTTTGTCCCGCTACCCCTCGCCCTACCGGGTGGACGCGCTGCTGGTGGACGGGCCGTTGGGCCTCTACGCCGGCTGGGTGCTGCTGGCCGCCGCCCTGAATGCCAGCAGCTGGCTGACCGTCCGCGGGATCGACTGGTTGGGCTGGGGCGGCGAGCTTTGGGCTGTCATCGCCGTGGCCGTCGTGTCTCTGGCCGGAGCCGTGATGGCGATGACCGGCCGCGGCCGGGTCTCCACCGTGCTGGCCCTGGCCTGGGGGCTAGGCTGGTTGACCTACGACCGCTTTTTGGGCGAGCCGCAGTCCGCTCCGGTGGCGATGGCCGCCGGCTTCGGACTGTTCTTCGTGCTGGTCTGCGGCATCTCCCGGCATTTCCAGGTGGGGCATGCGGAACGCCGCGCGCTGCGGCGCGGTGAGCCGCTGGACTGAGCAAACAGAGCAACCAACGACGGCGGCCGGCCGGATTCCGCGGGGGCGGCGGCGGATTCTGCGGGGGACGCTTGCCCCGGGGTCCGCGGGGCGCGGGTTCTGCAGGGGGGCGCAGCCCCGGGACGGTCTCAGCCGACGGGCGCCCATTTGCCGCGCGCTCGCCGGAGCACCGCGAGCCTGGCAGTGGTGGCGACTTCTTCGACGGCGTGCCGCATATTGGCTCCGGCTTGCAGCGCTTGGCGGTTTTCGGCGGCGTAGGCGTTGGCGTCAACGGTGAACCGGACGGTGATCCGCGGGACGCCGGCGACCACGTCCAACTGGTTGGCCTCCACGATGTGCGCCGAACCCACGGCCGCCACCGCAGCATCCATGACGGCCTCGGGCTGGTTCCCGGGCCGCAGGCCGGTGATGCTCAACTGGGCGCGGAAGGACGGCATCCCTCAACTTTAGCCGCGTCACGCGCCCCTGGTTCCAGGCGTCGTGCGCCGTCACGGCTGCCGTTCCGGGCCGGTCAGTGCGAACCGAGTTGGATGAGAAGCACGCCGGCGCCGATGAGCACGATGCCGGCAGTCATCAGCTTGGTCAGCGGTTCGTCGAAGAGGAACCTACCGATCAGCGCGGTCAGGGCCACCCCGCAGGCAGTCCAAATACCGTAGGCCATCCCTAGTCCAAGCCCTTCTCGCAGCGCCAGCGACAGGCAGGTAAAGGCGAGCAGGTAGCCGGCTGCCACGGCCACGAGCCATGCCCTGTGCCCGTCGATGCTGGCCCGCAGCGAGAGGGTCGCGGCTACCTCCACCAGGATCGCGACGGCTAGGAAGACCCACCCCATCACGTTGCGGCCTGCTCGGCGGAACGCGCCGCGGCCCGGCTCGCTCCCCATTGCACCAGCAGCACTCCGGCGACGGCCAGCGCCATGCCTGCCAGCATCACGGTAGTGAGCGGTTCGTGGAAGAGGACAGCGGCCAGGACCGCCGTCAGGGCAACCCCGAGCGCACCCCAGATCCCGTAGGCCACGCCGACCGGGATTCCTGCCCGCAGAACAGCGGCGAGGAAGGCAAACGACGTCACGTAACCGACGACGACCACAACATACAGAACTGGGTCGTCCAAAGCTGCCTTCAGCGACAGCGACGCCGCCACCTCACACACGATCGCCCCCGCGAGGAGCAGGCAGTTCTTCATGTATCAAACCTCCCCCACCAGCAGAGCAGGTTTCGCGTTGCATTGCACACCGGGAGTAAAACCGCGGGCGGGGAATCTGCTGGATCGGTCCTTGACCATCGAGCAGCCACCCTTGACGCCACGAACCAGTAGAGAATGATATGAGAGTGGAACCGGTCAAGGCGGCTGCCCCGCGCGCAGCCTCTTTGGCAACCAGTTCCGCACATCAGGATAACCACTGGCGCCGGTCAAGAGAGCCACTCGTGAAGCACTCACTCACTCCTGAATCCGACTTCCCCGCCCAATCCGGCGCAGCGCCGGAACAGCCGGAGTCCGGCAGCGGTTGGAACGCCGACACAGCGGCGGGGCCGACGGGCAGCGGCGCGGTGACCGTGGTCGAAGGTTCGTCGTTCTGCATCTCCTCCTCCGGCGGCGACATCTTTCCGGGCCTGACGCAGGGTGCCTTCTACCAGGACACAAGGATCCTGTCCGGCTGGAAATTAACTGTCGACGCGCTTCCGCTCGAGCCCCTGTTTGCCCGCGTCTTGGAGCCCTACCGCGCGCTCTTCGTCGGCCGCGCACGCCGAGCGGACGGACGCGCCGACTCTCCGCTGGTGATCCAACGCGAGCGCCTCATAGGTGCCGGGCTGCGCGAGGACCTCGTGGTGAGCAACCACTCGGCCCTGCCTGCCGAATGCGTTGTGGACCTACACGTGGATGCCGACTTTGCCGATCTCTTCGATGTCAAGGGCGGACGCGCGGCACCGCCGGCGCAATTGGTCCGGCGGGGTGACGGTGACGAACTGCTGCTCGAGGTCATCCGCGGCGGACGCAGGAGGGGCGTTGAGGTGCACGGCCGGGGCGCCATGGCAACCGAATATGCGCTCCACTTCCAAGTAACCGTCCCGGCACGCGGAAAATGGTCCACCAGCATCATCGTCACTCCGCTCGTTGAACAAGACCGGCCCGCAGAGCAGCTCGCCGCCGCCCACCCGGTAGCCGATCTTGAAGCGGCCCGCCGCCACCGGGACTGGGGGAAGTCAACGCCACAACTGGACGTGGAAAACGACGATATCGAGATGGTGCTGGTGCGCAGCCAAGAGGATCTCGGGTCGCTGCGTATTTTCGATCCCGATCATCCGGGCCGCGCAGTCGTGGCAGCCGGCGCGCCTTGGTTTATGGCGCTGTTCGGCCGGGACTCGCTGCTTTCCGCCTACATGGCGCTGCCCGTCGACCCCTCGCTGGCCCGCGGTACGCTGCAGACGCTCGCCGATCTGCAGGGCTCCAGCGTCAATCCGGACACTGAGGAGGAGCCGGGACGCATCCTTCACGAGGTGCGCATGGGCGTGACCGCCGGGGCTATTCTCGGCGACCGTGCCGCGTATTACGGAACGGCCGATGCTACTCCCCTGTTCGTCGTCCTGATGTCGGAGCTGAATCGGTGGGGCATGGAGAAGGAGGTCCTGCAGTCGCTGCTGCCGCACGCCGACCGCGCCTTGGCATGGATCCGCGACTTCGGAGACCGGGACGGAGACGGGTTTGTGGAGTACAGCCGGGCCGCTCCCCATGGATTGATCAACCAGGGCTGGAAGGACTCTTGGGACGGCATCAACTTTGCGGACGGCCAGTTGGCCGAGCCGCCTATCGCCCTGTGCGAGGTGCAGGGGTATGTCTACAGTGCGTATGTCGGACGCGCCCTGCTTGCGGCTGCCGCCGGTGACGAGGAACTGGTGGCGGAGTG
Organism: Arthrobacter sp. Dra40; assembly: GCF_059091905.1. Classification (NCBI taxonomy): domain Bacteria; kingdom Bacillati; phylum Actinomycetota; class Actinomycetes; order Micrococcales; family Micrococcaceae; genus Arthrobacter; species Arthrobacter sp. Dra40. Next base: position 96,909 of record NZ_JBNHHB010000008.1, on the reverse strand, counting down.
GGGGAACCGCGCCGCAGCTCTGAAAGAGGAGTTCAACCGGCACTTCTGGCTCCCGGACAAGGGGTACTACGCCATAGCGCTGGACGGTAAAAAGCGGCCGGTGGACGCCTGCGCCTCCAACATGGGGCACTGCCTGTGGTCCGGGATTGTCGACGACGACAAGGCAGCCAAAGTAGCCGCCCGATTGATGTCGCCGGAAATGTTTACCGGGTGGGGGATCCGGACGCTGGCCTCTGACATGGGCGCCTACAATCCGGTCAGCTATCACAATGGCTCAGTTTGGCCCCACGACAGCACGTTGGTCGCCAGCGGGCTGATGCGGTACGGCTTCGTCGAGGAGGCCCGGAAGGTAGCCACCGGACTCTTCGACGCAGCCATCCGTTTCGGCGGACGGTTGCCGGAACTGTTCTGCGGTTTCGACCGGGATGAGTACGACGTGCCGGTGCCCTATCCCACCTCCTGTTCGCCGCAGGCCTGGGCCGCCGCCTCCCCGGTCCAACTGATGCGCACGCTCTTGCGCCTGGATCCTTACCTTCCGGCGAAAGAGCTGTGGCTGGATCCCACGATTCCCGATGACTTTGGATCGTTCCGTGCAGACAACATGCTGTTGGGAAACTCGCGGGTTTCCCTGACGGCAAGCGGACAGCGCTTCTCCGTGGAGGGACTTCCTCCCGGCGTGACGCTGCGTCACGGCACACGGTCGCCTTTGGCAGAGCTGCTGCTGGTGAACGGCCGAGAAGCGTCGGGCGAGGCAGGCTCCGTAGGGGATCGTTAGGCTGCCGTCCGGGCGCCAAGAACCATCAGGGAGGAGGCAGTGATGCGCATCGGTCTCATTGCTCCGCCATGGCTCCCGGTCCCGCCCCGCGCGTACGGCGGAACGGAAAAGGTCGTCGACACTCTGGCCCGTGGTTTCGTAGAAGCCGGCCACGAGGTGCTGCTGGCGGCAGCAGCCGACAGCACATGCCCCGTTCCTCTGGTTCCAGGCACAGAACCTTCTGATCCGGACACCATCGGCAATGACCAAGCTGAGCTGTACCATGTCATCCGGGCCTACGAAGGACTGAAAAGCGTAGACCTCGTCCACGACCATACTTTGGCAGGACCCTTGTACCGGGACAGGCCCCCTTCCCTTCCAGTGGTCACGACAGTTCATGGGCCGTTGACGGCGCAGCTGGCCGGGATCTATCAGGCGATGGCCCGGCACGTGCCCATCGTGGCCATCTCGCACCAGCAGTTGGCCGGGTCCAGCCTCAGGGCAGCCGCCGTCATTCACCACGGCATCGACACGGCTGCAGTGCCCGTCGGCGATGGTCGGGGCGGCTATGTCTGTTTCCTGGGCCGGATGTGTCAGGACAAGGGGGTGGCACATGCCCTCGCCATCTCCCGCATCGCAGGGATTCCGTTGAAGATCGCCGCCAAGATGCGCGAGCCCGAGGAGTTACGGTATTTTCACGATGTCATCGAACCCCTGTTAGGGCATGATGAAGAATTCCTCGGTGAAGTCGGCGACGGCGACAAGTACCGGCTGCTGGGCGAGGCCCTGGCACTGCTCAACCCCATCCAGTGGGCCGAGCCTTTCGGCCTCGTCATGATCGAGGCGCTGGCCACCGGCACGCCCGTGGTGGCCACGCCGCGGGGAGCGGCCCCGGAGATCATCAAGCCCGGCGTCACCGGATATCTGGCGCTGGACAATCGGGGGCTCGCCGACCTGTTGCCGCTCGCGGCCACGCTGGACCGCCGGGTCTGCAGGGCAACGGCGGAAGAAAGATTCAGCGCGGAACGCATGACGGCGGATTACCTGCACCTCTACGCGCGGCTACTGGCAGGACCCTGAGCGCGCAGCCTAGCGGCGGTGGATGGACTTGTAGCTCAGGTAGGCGTTGAGCCCCTCAATCCCGTACTCGGTGCCCAGACCGGAGTCGTGTCGGCCGCCGAACGGGGCGGAATGGTTGGAGGCGAAGAAGTTGATGCCCACCGATCCGGTATCCATCCGGTCGGCAACCGCGAGCGCCGCGTCCTGGTCCCGGCCGAACACGATGCCGCCCAGGCCGAACTCGGTGTTGTTCGCCAGTGCCACGGCGGCGTCCACGTCCGTGTACTTCAACACGGAAATGACCGGCCCGAAAACCTCTTCGCGGGAAATCCGCATCTCCGGCGTGACATCGGCGAAGACCGTGGGCTGCACGAAGTAGCCACCCTCCAGTCCGCCGCCGAGCCGCGCCGCCCGCCCGCCGGTGGTGGCGCGGGCGCCTTCCAACCGGGCGGAATCAAGATAGTCCAGCACAGTCCGGTACTGCGACTCGGTGGCCGCGGGCCCGAAAACGGTGGCCGGATCCAGCGGATCGCCCTGCACCCCGGCGGCGATGGTCGCGGTCACCATGTCCACCACCTGGTCATAACGCGAGGCGGGGGCCAGAATCCGGGTGGAGATGTAGCAGGTCTGCCCGGTGTTGCGCATGCAGGAGCGCACCAGCACCTTGGACATTTCATCCAGGTCGGCGTCCTCGAGCACCACCGCGCTGGACTTGCCGCCCAGTTCCAGCGTGACCGGCCGCAGCAGTTCCCCGCACGCGGCCGCGATCTTGCGGCCCACCGGGGTGGAACCCGTGAACGCCACCTTGTCGACGCCGGGGTGCTTCACCAATGTGTCGCCCAGCCGCCCGGACCCGGTGACGAGGTTGACCACGCCGGCCGGCACGCCCGCGGCGGCCACCGCATCCACAATCAACCGGAAGGACAGCGGCGTGGGCGAGGCCGGCTTCATCACCACCGTGCAGCCGGCCAGCAGCGCGGGCGCCAGCTTGATCACCATCAGGTTGATCGGAAAATTCCACGGCGCAATCAGCCCGCACACCCCTACCGGGTCGCGGCGCACCACCGACTCGCCGCCGCCGCGCGGGAACGGCCGCAAGTCCTCGCGTTCCAGGTAGTCGGCGAGCGTGGCGAAGTAGCGGAAGATGCCGGCCGCGTTGGCCGCGGCACCGGAGGATTCGGAGACCGGGGAGCCGTTCTCGCGGGTATTGGTCAGGGACAACGCCCCGGCCCGCTTTTCCACCTCGTCAGCGATCCGCAGCAAATATGCCGCACGCTCGGAAGGCGCCAGCGTCGGCCACGGGCCGGCGTCGAAGGCCCGTCGGGCCGCGGCCACCGCGGCGTCGACGTCCTCGACCGTCCCATCCGGCACCGATCCCCACACCTGTCCGGTGGCCGGGTCCGTGACCGGGTTGCGGCCGGTCCCGCGGGCCGGGACCCAGCCGCCGTCAACAAACACGTCGTCCACATGGGTGTAGGGCAGCTCCAGTGCCTCGCGGGCGGCCAGCGCCGGCGCCGTGGCTGGCCCGGCGGCTGTTCCCGCTGCGGCGGACGACGCCGGGGCTCCCCCGGGTGCCGCGGCTGCGGTGTGCGGTGTGCTGGTCATCGGATGACTCCCGTCTTCAGCAGGGCCCGGGAACGCTCCAGGTCTGCGGTTCCCATCGCCAGCGCGGCCTCGGTGATTAGTTCCGGTATGATCTCCACGCCCAATCGGTCGGTGTACACGTCCGGCGTCATGCCGAACCAGGTCGAGGCCAGCGCAATGCCTGCGTGGTCAAACCGCCACAGCCGGTCGGCGTCGCGGACCAGTGCGTCCTCCAGCGAGTACGCCACATGGCGGGTGTCATGCCCGTCGATGATTTCGCAGACCCGGTCCACAAACTCCGCGGCGTAGCCCAGACCGGGCAGCACCCGGCGGGCCACCTCGCAGCCCTCGGCCTCATGCTCGAACCGGATGGCGGCCTTGCGCCAGTCGCCGGTAAAGCCCTCGGAGAGGATCCGGGACTCGTCCACATGTGCCCAGCCGGTGTCGTGCAACAGGATGGCCACCCGGACCAGTTCCGCGTCGGCCTCCGGGTACGCCCGGCAGAGCCGTTCGGCGAAGGCCAGCGAGATCGGCAGGTGGATGTCGTTGCCGCGGCTGCGCGTCTCCCGCACCACCGCCTGCCAGATCGCATCCAGGTCGCCAACGGCGGCGGGAGTGGTCGAGATGGGCGTGGTGTCCACCAACCCGGTGGCCGGCAACGGCCGGACCGGATGGGCGGCGGCAAAGGCCACGGCGCGCGGGTCGTCGGCCGGATCAGTCTGGCCTCCGACCCGCGCGGGAATGGTGCCGCGGGCCTCCGGGGTTTGCGTCTCGGGGGTGCTCATGGGTGGGTCTCCTAGGGGTGCGGCGTGCCGGGTAGGCTGCTCAGCCGTCCGTCGCAATGGTCTTGAGGACGACGGCGGGATCCGCTGCGGCGTCCGCGGGGATGTTCTGGCCCTTGGCCAGGGCGTTCTTGACCGCCATGAAGTCCAGCGGCGCGTTGACGCAGTCGGCGGCAATGATCTGCCCGCCGCGGTAATACAGCACGGAGAACTTGCCGCGCTCATCATCGCGGCGGACCACGGTCTGGTCGTAACCGAGCGTGAGCCCGGCGATCTGCAGTTTCAGGTCCGCCTGGTTGGACCAGAACCACGGGATGCCCGCGTAGTCCTCGCGCCGGCCCATCAGGGAGTAGGCGGCCACCTTGGCGTGTTCGATCGCGTTGTTCACGCTCTCCAGCCGGATCCGCTCGCCCTCCGGCGAGCCGGGCAGCGGGTTCGGCATGTTCGCCACGTCGCCCACCGCCACGGTGGTGCCGTCGGAGGCGAGCGCGTGCCGGTCCACCACAATGCCGTTGTCCACCTCCAGGCCGAGCTGCTCGGCGAGCTCGGTGTTCGGCACCACGCCGATGCCCACCAGCACCAGCTGGGCGGGCACCACGGTGCCGTCCTCCAGCCGGACGCCGGAGACCCGGCCGCCGTCCGCGGGGGTGAGTTCCTGGATCCGCGCATTGAGCCGGATGTCCAGCCCGCGTTCGCGGTGCGCGGTGAGGAAGTACTCGCTGGTCTCTTCCCCCACCGCCCGGCCGATCAGCCGCGGCCCGTATTCCAGCACGGCGACGTTCTTGCCCATCTTGTGCAGGCTGGAGGCGGCCTCCAGCCCGATGAAGCCGCCGCCGATCACTACGGCATCCTGGACGCCGTCCAGTTGGGCCTTCAGTGCCAGCGCGTCGTCGGCATTGCGCAGGTAAACCACACCGTCCAGGTCCGCTCCGGGCACCTGCAGCTTGCGGGCCCGGGCCCCCACGGTCAGCGCCAACCGGCGGAATGGGAATTCCGCCCCGGAGGCCGCGTGGGCCACGCCCGAACCGTCGGCCTCCTTGTCGATCCGCTCGATCCGCTCGCCCTTGACCAGGGCCACGTTGTGGTCCTCCCAGTACTGGTTGGACCGGAAGATCAGCGATTCGCTTTCCACCGTGCCCTGCAGGAACTCCTTGGACAGGGCCGGGCGCTGGTAGGGGCGGTGGTCTTCCTCGCCCAGCAGGGTGATGTGTTCGTCGAAGCCCAGCGCCCGCAGCGATACGGCCAACTGGACCCCGGACTGGCTGGCGCCGATGATCAGCAGCCCCGTGCGCACGGCGCCGTCGGCCGCCTCGGCGGGCACCGTCGTCGTTGTGGTGGTGGTGTCCATGGTCCTACACCTGGGTTTCCGGGGTGGTGACGTAAATGTCCTGGCCCTCGCAGAGCTTGAGCTGGCAGGACAGCCGCGAATTGTCCTCGCGGTCCACGGCCGTGCCGTAGAGCATTTCGTCTTCCATTTCTTCCATCTCCGGAAGCTGGTCGAGGATGTCCTCGCGGACAAAAACGTGGCAGGTCGCGCAGGATAGCGAGCCGCCGCATTCGGCGACGATCCCGGGCACGCCGTTGCGCACCGCGGTCTCCATGACGGAGTCGCCGGGGTTGCCTTCGACGTCGCGGACGGCGCCTTCAGCGTCGGTGAATTGAACCGTAGGCATGGGTTCTCCTTCGGGTTGCAGTGCTAGATGAACTGGCGGCCGCCGTCGACCACCATGGTTTGTCCGGAGATGTAGGAGCTGTCCGGTCCGGCGAGGAAGAGCGCAGCGCCCACAATGTCCTCGGGCTGGCTGGCGCGCTTGAGCGCGCCGCGGTCCACGCCGTAGTTCTCGGCGTTCTCCATCAATCCGTAGCTGGCCTCGGTGAGGGTGAAGCCGGGCGCGATCGCGTTGACGGTGATGTTGCGCCGGCCCAGTTCCTTGGCCAGCACCCGGGTCATCGCCACCACGCCGCCCTTGGACGCGACGTAGTGCAGCCACTGCTCCGAGCCGGAGTAGATAGTGGCGGAGGACAGGTTGATGACGCGCCCGCCGTCGGGCAGGTACGGGCTCGCGGCGCGGGTCATGAGCCACGGGCCCTTCAGGTTCACGTTCATCACCAGGTCCCATTCGGCCGGGTCGATCTCCTCGAACGGAGTGCGGGTCACCGTCGCGTAAATGGCGGCGTTATTGAGCACGACGTCGATACTCCCCTGCCCGAAGGCGGCGCACCTTTGGGCGAGGGCCTCGGTGGAGGCGACGTCCGTGACATCGGCCTCGAAGGCTTCGGCCTCCGCTCCGGCTTCGCGGACCAGCGCCGCGGTCTTCTCGGCGCCGGCCAGGTTGGTGTCGGCCGCCGCCACCTGGTAGCCGCGGGACGCGAAGCCCAGGGCGAAGGCCCGGCCGAGTCCGCCGGCGGCGCCGGTGATCAGCACCGTCCGCGTGCCGGACCCCGCGGTGGGGTTGCCGCCGTCGGGAGTGGCTGCGGCGTCCAGTGGAGGCTGTGTCATTGGTCTAACTTTCCTGTTGGGATGTGCCGGGCCGGGGCCCCGCGAAGGGACTCGCCCGACCCGGCAGTGGGAGCGCCTGTTAGGGGCGCCGGTGCTCAGACGTGGCTGTGGCTGTGCGCGCCGGGGCCTTCGACGACCGTTGTAGTCGGTTCTTCGGCGTCCAGAATTTGCACGGTTCCCTTGGTACCGTCCACCCGTAGCCGCTGGCCGGTCTTGATGGTGGTGGACCCGGACCCGGTGCCGGTCACCGCTGGCAGCCCGTATTCACGGCAGACTATCGCGGCGTGGCTCATCATGCCGCCGATGTCCGTGACCGTGGCCTTGATCTTGCCGAAGATAGGGCCCCAGCTCGGCGCGGTCACGGTGGCCACCAGGATTTCGTCCTGCTGCACCTCGGCGAGCTGGTCGGAATCGTGGATCACCCGCGCATACCCTTCCACCACGCCCGGGGACGCGGCCATGCCGCGCAGCCCGCCGCCCTCGACCTCCTCGCCTTCGCCCAGCCACTGCTGGACCTGCTCGGTGGTGATGCCCCAGAGCATCCGGGTGAACGGTTCGGTGATGGATTCCGGCGGGGTGTTCAGCGCCGGCGCCGGCCGCGCGGTCTTGAGCGCGTTCACAATGCCGCGGCGGCGTTCGATTTCCTCCGGCCAGTAGGTGGGGCCGATCGGTTCGGCGCCCACGCCCCAGCCGGTGACCAGGTCGAAGAGCGCGTCGCGGACCTCGTTACGGTTGAGGTAGAGCAGGTCATCCGGCTCGGTCCAGAAGCCCTCGGCGTGCATCATCCGGGAGAGCTCGCGGATCTTGCGCCAGAAGACGCCCATGGTCCAGTGCTCAATGTAGAAGTTGTGGTTCTCCACGTACGGGTACGCGGTGGCGGCCAGCTGGCGCTTCGCGTCGAACACCGTCTGGGCCTCGCCCTCGAGCAGGTCGCGGTATTCCTCCACGATCCGTTCCTTCTCCGCCACCAGCTCCGCGACCGGGCGCATGATCTGCTGGCCTTCGTCCAGCCGGCGGATGTAGTCGGCGATGTAGCCCAGCGGGATTTCCTGGTGCTCGTTCCAGTACTTGTCGTGCCCGTAGAAGCCGTTGCCCACGGTGAAGTTGAACCACGGATCCTTGGCTTCCTCGTAGCGGGCAATCCAGCGCTCGCCGCCCGCGGAGGCGCGGACCGAGGCCAAGGTGGCATCGACGTCGTCGGTGTTGGCGAAGGCAGACTGGATGCCCAGTTCCACCGCCAGCTTGGCCAGGTGCTTGAGCTCGTCGTCCGGGCGGAACAGTTCCATGTCCACGCCCTGGACCATGGTGGCGATCGACTGGTCCGGGATGTTCGGGAACACTTCCTTGCAGAAGTTGAAGAAGTCCAGGTAGGCGATGTAGCCCAGGTTCAGGAACTCGAAGTGGTACTGCCAGTTCTGGTAGGCCAGCTGGATCAGCCGGTCGTAGTTCTCCAGCAGTACCTCGGAGCCGTCCATCGCCTTGCCCGTGGTGATGTCCTCCATCGGGACCATGTCCGGCAGCTTCTTGAAGGAGAGTGTCTCCATCTCGTCGATGGTGCCGCGGACCTTCACGTGCCACTGCTTGAGCAGTTCCTCCCAGTTCTGGAAGTAGTGACCCACCCGCTGCTCGAAATGCGGGACGCGGGCGGCGATCTGGTCCTCCGGAACCGGGATCGGGGACATGTACAGATAGCCCAGGTGCACGCGGAACTCGATGCCGTTGGCGTTGGGGATCATCAGGTGCCGGGCGTTGTACTGGCCCAGGCACTTGACCGCGAACTCACCGCCGATGGTCTCGAACGGCTTGTAGACGGTGGGCCAGTGCTGGCTGTCGCAGAACCAGAACTTGGCGTCTTCCTGTTCCTTGAGCTTGTCCTGGAACACCAGATAGTAGGGGTAGATCTTCTCCCAGCCCTCGGCGCCGGCGGGTACCGGCAGTTCGGACGGCTTCGGGAAGGACTTCATGGACATGGCGGTCCTTTCGGTGGCGGGCTGAAGCGTTGAGCCTTCAGTGGGCGGTTCGGTGGAACGGTGGAACCTAGCAGGTAACGCAGTGGAAACTGTGGAACGGGTGGTGCAGTAAAACGGTCAGATGGAGGCTTTCATCAGCGAGGCGGTGATGCTGCCCAGGCTGAAGCCTGACGTGCCGGAGGCCGGGTTGCCGGAGGCCGGGTTGCCGGAGGCGTCCGTGGCTTTCGGGATGCCCGCTCCGAGCACCGAGGCGTAGCCGCCGGTTCCCGGGGTTGCCGCGGAGGAGGCGGATTTTTTGGCGGAGTGCACGGTTTCCGGGCGGGACTGCAGCAGGAGCAGGTTCTCGCCGTCGGGCAGGTCGTGGTCCAGCGCCCACTCGATGTCCTGCGGGCACTTGTAGTGCTTCTCCGCGCGCTTGGCCATCTGTGCGACTGCTTTCAATTCGTCATCGGTCAGGCAGCGGCGGGACCGGCGTTCGGCGTCGACTTCCCGCTCGATCAGGCTGCGGGCCGAGGCATCGGGCACCAGTTCGGCGTGCTTGTCCCCAATGTGTTCCGCTACAGAGACCAGCGTGACCTTGTCCAGCACGATGTTGTCCGGCGTGACCTGCCCGGACACCACCATTTCGCCGACGCCGTAGGACGCGTCGATGGTGATCTTGGAGCGGTCCCCGTTGGCCGGATCCAGCGTCATGGCGACGCCGGAGACCTTGGCGTTGACCATCTTCTGCACCACCACGGCCATGGACAGGCCCTCGTCAGGGATGTTGTTCTTCAGCCGGTAGATGATGGCGCGGGAGGTGTACAGCGATGCCCAGCACTGGCGGATGTGCTCGCCCACGGCGGCGAATCCTTCGAGCCACAGGTAGGTGTCCTGCTGGCCCGCGAAGGATGCGTCCGGCAGGTCCTCGGCGGTGGCGGAAGAGCGGACGGCCACCGGCACCGGTTCGTCGAAGCGGGACATCAGGTCCTCGTAGGCCTCGATGGTCTGAGCGCGCATGTCGGCCGGAACCGGCCGGGAGCAGATGTCCTCGCGGATGGCGGCGGACACAGAGTCCACCTGGGCAACGTCTTCGGGGTCGAGACCGGCCAGCAGCTGGTTGATGTGCCCCGTGATGCCGGCTTCCTGCATGAAGCGGTCGAACTGGGCGGTGGTGACCACGAAGCCTGGGGGCACCGGCATGCCAGCCGACGTCATGGTGACCAAGGATGCACCCTTGCCGCCGAGGTTCTCGAGCTTGGGTTCGACGCCGCCGTCGAAAAATTGGATGAATTCATTGCTGTGCATGGTGTTCAGGCCTCCCAGCTAACGGGAACGGTTTCGGGAACGCGGAAGGAGATGTTCTCGCGGAACTCAATGCCCTCCGGGCTCTTCAGTTTCAGGTTGGGTGCCAGCCGGGCCACCTCTTCGAGCGCGATCTTGGCCTGCAGTTTGGCCAGCATGTTGCCCAAGCAGTAGTGGATGCCGAAGCCGAAGGACAGGTGCTCGCGGGCGTTGCCGCGGGAGATGTCGAACTCCTCGCCGTCCTCGAAGCGGGCTGCGTCGCGGTTGGCGGAGCCCATCAGCAGCAGCAGTTCGCCGCCCTCCGGGATCTTGACCCCGCCCACTTCGGTGTCCTTAAGCGCCTTCCGGCGCCAGCCGACGATCGAGCCGGCGAAACGCAGCACTTCGTCGATGGCGGCCGGGATCTTCTTGGGCTCCTCCACCAGCTGCTGCCACTGCTCCGGACGGGCCAGCAGCACGCGCAGCGAGTTGGCGATCAGCGTGGTGGTGGTCTCGTGCCCGGCGAACAGCAGGGAGTACAGGATCGAGGCGATCTCGTGGTCGCTGATCTCCGCGCCGTCCTGCTGCGCCTTGACCAGGTCGGCGGTCAGGTTGTCGCCGCCTTCCTCGTGGGCCACGCGGACCAGGCGCAGGCACTCCTGCCAGTACTCCACCAGGTTGTGGGCGTGCGGGATCTGCTCTTCGTCGCTCAGGTCGCCCCAAGTCATGGCCGCGCGGGAATCGGACCAGCGCTTGAACGTGTCCACCTGCGAGACGTCGGCGCCGATCAGGGTCAGGATGGTGACCGTCGGCACGGTGTAGGCCAGGTCCTTGACCAGTTCGCCGCGGTGCTCCGGGCGCGCCAGCATTGCCTCCAACTGGTCCACCACGTTCTGCCGGATGAACGGTTCCAGCGCCTTGTAGCGGCGCGGGGTGAAGGCCTTCTGGGCCACCGCGCGGATCCGGGTGTGCTCGGGCGGGCGGCGGGCCGACAGGCCCGAGTAGGCGGTGAAGCCCCCGTCTTCCATGATCTTGGCGGCCTGCGGGCCCCGCTTGCGCACGGGGGCCTGGGCGTTCTCGCTGGAGAAGGTTTCCCAGTCGTCGAAAACGGCCTTGATGTCGTCGTAGCGGGAGACAACGTAGTAGCCCACCCGCTCGTCGAACATGACGGGCTGTTCGTTCCGCAGCTCGGCATAGGCCGGGAACGGGTCCTTCATCTGGAACGGCTCGTAGCCGTGGTGTCCGGCAGGGGCCTCGGCACCGTGGCCAAACGGACAAGCTGCCGTTTCGGTTGAGGAAGACATCTGGAACTCCTTGGGGTCGGGCTCCCGCGGCGGCCGTTTCCGGCTCCAGCGGGTTGATCTGACTCCAGTGTTGCCCACGTCACCCTGTGACACACATCTATGGCTTCCACTGAGTGGAAACGAATAGTGCTTACCGTCTCTCGCTTGCTTGACCGGGCGGGACAAGGAGTTGCGCCGTCATCGCCCCAAGCGGCTTAGGTTTTCCGCGCGACATGGCTGCCCAGCAGCGACTCGAGCGGGATATGCGCGGTGGCCCGTTCAATCTGCGCCGAAACCCCACGCAAGGCCGGAAGATGTCGGGCCATCGTCCCCGCTTGGGAAGTCAGCAGCACCAGCCCCAGGCCGGCACCGATCCTGCCGGTGTGAAAGACGGGCACGGCGATGGAACAGGAGCCCAGCCGGACTTCCTCCAGCGTGGTGGCATAACCCTGCTCGCGGATCTGGTCCAGCTCCTCGGCCAGCCGCCCGGGAACAATGTGGGTGTGGGCCGTGGACCGCTCCAGTTGCCGGTTGAGATAGGCGGTGCGGACCCATTCCTCCTCGTACGCCAGGATCACCTTGCCGACGGCGGTGGCGTGCATCGGCAGCCGTCCGCCCACCCTGGAGGCACGCGGGACTCGCTTGGTGCCGTAGATGCGCTCGATGTAGAGCACCTCGTGGCCTTCCCGGACGGCCAGTTGCGAGGTTTCTCCGGTGAGCGAGAACAGGTCCTGCACGAACGGCCGCGCGGCATCGCGCAATTGGCGGCCTGCGTTCTGCGCCAGCTCCCACAGGCGAATGCCCAATTGGTACCGGCCGTTGGCGCCGCGGGAGAGGAAGCCCCAGTCCGTCAGCTCGGCGACCAGCCGGTGCGTGGTGCTCAGCGGCAGGCCCGAGCCCTCGGCAATCTGGGTCAGGCTCAGCGCGGTCCGGGATTGTTCGAAGGCTTCCAGAATGGCCAGCACGCGGGACGTGACCGAACGCCCCGGCTCACTGCTACCGCCGGCCATAGCTGCCTCCCACATTCCGCAGGTGGACCCGCGGAGCCGGGCACCGTCGTCGTCATTGCATCCGCGCTCCACCGCCGGCGCCCCAGCGGCAGCCGGCCGACACCGAGTCTAACGCGCCAGCAGCGCCTGGCGCTGCGGCCACAGCGTTGCCGATTCCAGCGCGGACAACGCCCGGGCCATGGCCTCGGCCTCCGCCGTGAATAGGTGGCCGAGCACGCGCTGACTGCAGAGCCGCAGGGCCTGGCCGCGATCCAGCCCGAACCATTCCATCACCGTGTCGAGGCCGTGCGGGCTGAGCCGCCAGGTCTTGTCCGCATCCTTGACGATCGCGTCCTCGATGGAGAGCGCTTCCTTGCGTGAATCGTGTCCGTCGATGATCTCCAGGATGCGCGGAATGAGCGCCGCGTCATGGCCTGCGCGCTCCAGGATCCCCGCCGCCAGCCGGGCACCTTCCTTCTCATGCAGCAGCACCAGGTCGGACCGGCCGCCGCCGGGGGCGATGGCGGACAGCACCTCGTCCGGCGGCACCCGGGACCAGCCGATGTCGTGCAGCATGATCGCCGGAAGCACGACGCCGGCGTCGGCCTCCGGATGTGCGGCAAGCATGGCCTGGGCCAGGCCGAACGCGTACAACGTGTGGGCGTCGTTGTCCCGGATTGTCAGGAGTGGCGCGGCCTGCTCCCAGATCCGCGCCAGATGCTCGTCCAACTGCAGCACGCCGTCCGGTTCGGCCTCGATGGCGGCGGTGACGTCGTGGCCGAACAGGTTTTCGGAGGGCTGCAGCTTGGTCATGCTCCACAGCATGCCGGGCCGGGCCGCGGCGGGCAACCCGGGGTTTCCGCTGGGCGGAAGGGGTGCGGGGTGGGGCGATTGCCGCGGCGGTTGGCTGGGGCGCCACGGGCGGGCGGGACAGGCCTGGACCGGCAGCCCCTTCAGTGGGACCGGACGCAGGAGGCGTCGAGGCGGCACCGTCCGTTACACCGCCACCGTCGAGGCGGCACCGTCCGTTACACCGCCACCGTCAAGGCGGCACCACTACGTGTGCTGTCCACGTTTTACCGGATGCTTAAGCATCATGCCTAGTCAGAGGGTGGTAGTTCACCCGAAACGTGGACAGTTACTGCTGAACATGGACAGTTCGTCGCCGAGGGGCCCAGCCAGAACGGCCCGCAGCCAGCCATCGCCGGAAGTGGGGTGCACCGCCGGTGGATGCGTGCCGGGCCCGAAGTGGCGTGCCGGGCCGGTGGATGCGTGCCGGGCCCGAAGTGGCGGGCCGGGCCCGAAGTGGGGTGCACCGCCGGTGGATGCCAGCCGCCCGTTCACTTTTCGCTCCCATGTCTTGCCAGCCTCCGCGAGCATCGTCCCACGTCAGGGCGGTTTGGGTCGGCCGAAACGTGGGCCGATAAGCCGAAACGTGGGAGCGAAGGCCGAAGACACCCACCGGACCGGCAGACGCGCCCGTCCCGCGCTGCCCCAGCCTAGACACCACGCCCGCCCTCGCTACCCGGTATTCCGCAGGCCGGCGGCAATCCCGTTGACGGTGATCAGCATGGCCCGCTGCAGCGCCTCGTCCGGCTCCGACGCCCGGATGCGCCGCAGCAGCTCAACCTGCATGTAGGAGATAGGGTCCAGGTACTGGTCGCGGACGTCCAGCGAGCGCTGGAGCACCGGCTGGTTGTCCAGCAGCTGGTTTTCGCCCGTGAGCATCCGGATTTCCGCCACGGTGAGCTCGTACTCGGCGCGGATGTCGTCGAACAGGTGCCGCAGCTCGGCGGGAACCAGCGTGCCGACGTAATGCGCCGCAATTTCCAAGTCGGTCTTGGCCAGCGTCATTTCCACGTTCGAGATGAAGGACTGGAAGTAGTGCCAGTTGCTGATCATCTCGCGCAGCAGCGGCTGGAGTCCGGCGGCCCGGGCGGCGCGCAGTCCGCTGCCCACGCCGTACCAGCCGGGAACGATCTGCCGTGACTGGGTCCAGCCGAACACCCAGGTAATGGCCCGCAGCTTGCCGAACCCCGGACCGGCGGCGGGGCCGGCTTCCGGGCGGGCCGCCGGACGCGAACCGAATTTCACCGCGCTCAGCTGTTCGACCGGCGTCGACGCCCGGAAATACTCCGGCAGATCCGGATGCTCCACCAGCGAGCGGTAGCGCCCATAGGCCGCCCCGGAGATCTCCTCCATCGCGGCGTGGAACCGGCCGCGCTCGGCCTCTGACGTCCTCGGTTCCTGGTGCAGCGCAGACGCCTGCAGCACGGCCGCCAGCGCCAGCTCCAGGTTTTCCCGCGCCAGCTCCGGCAGCGTGTACTTGTCCGAAATGACTTCGCCCTGCTCGGTGAACTTGATCTCGCCGGCCAGCGCGCCGTTGGGCTGGGCGAGGATCGCGTCGTAGGTCGGTCCGCCGCCGCGCCCCACCGAGCCGCCGCGGCCGTGGAAGAAGCGCAGCCGCACGCCGTGCCGTCCCGCTACATCCCGCAGCACCAGTTGGGCCTTGTGGATCTCCCACTGGCTGGTGGCCACGCCGGCTTCCATGTTGGAGTCGGAGTAGCCGAACATGACTTCCTGCAGGTCCCCGCGCAGCTGCACGATCCGGCGGTACTGGGGATCCGAGAGCAGATCGTCCAGAATCCGGCCGCCGCTGCGCAAGGCCTCCACGCTTTCCAGCAGCGGCGCGAACCCGATCAGTGCCTCCGGCTCGGACCCGCTGAGGTCCAGCAGGCCAGCTTCGCGGGCCAGCACAACCGCCGCCAGCACGTCGTCGGCGCCGCGTACCCGGGACACGATGTACGTCTCCACCGCGTCCGGGCCGTACTGGCGCAGGGCGTCGGCAATCGCCTGGAACACCTCCAACGTCCGCGCGCGCTTCTTTTTCAACGACGACGGCGGTGCCAGCGGCCCGGGCACGAGCAGCAACGAGGAAAGCAGCTGTTGCCGCGGACCGGTCCCCAGCTCCAGGTAATTTTCCGCCGGTCCAGCTTCCACCGAAGCGGCAGGGGTACCCGCCGTTGCAGCAGGGGCACCCAGCGTCGCCGGGGATCCCGATGCTCCCGTCGCCGTTGCCGCCGGCGCACCCAACGTCGCCGGGGATCCCGCCGCACCCCCAGGCACCCCGGCCGGCACACGTTCCGCGTCGCGGGCCGCCAGCAGCGCCGCGACGGCCTTGTGGTGCTTGCTCGCGTTGTCCCGGAAATCCAAGGTGGCCAGATGCAGGCCGATGGTGGACACCGCCCGGCGCACCGCGGCCAGCGAACCGTCGGCCACCAGCGACGCGGTATGCGCGCGCAGCGACTGCTCGATCAACGCCAGGTCGGCCAGCACCTCGGCCGTCGAGCTGTAGTCCCGCCCTGGTTCATGCGGGAGCCGGCGCTGGATCCGGGCGCTGGTATTGAGCAGCTTCGCTTTGATGCAGGTCAGCTTCAGCCGGTACGGCTCGTTCGCGTTCAGCTCGCGCACCCGCGGGTCCAAGCCGGGCAGGTTCGCCAGGTCTTCGGCCACGGAGTCGAGCAGCTCGACGCTCGCGGCCACGATCGTCGTCGAGTTGGAGAGCACCGCGATCAGCGTGTCCACAAAGCCGATGTTGATCCGCACGGCATGCTGGTTCTGCATTTGGAAGACCTCATGCGTCACGTCCACGGTCACATGCGGATTGCCGTCCCGGTCGCCGCCGATCCACGAGCCGAAGCGCAGCGGGGCACCGTCGTCGGGCAGTGTCACGCCGTGTTCCGAAAGCAGCTCGGCCAGGTCCCCCATCAGCTCCGGCATGGTGTTGGTGAGGATGTTGCCCAGGTAGTAGGCGGCGTTGCGGGCCTCATCCACCGGGCTGGGCCGCACGTGCCGCAGCTCGTCCGTCTGCCACATCTGGTCGATGATTTCGGCCAGCCGCCGGTCCTGCCGCCGTCGTGCCGTGCTGCCTTCCGCCGTCGTCGTGGAGAGCAGATCGGAGATGGCCCGCAGCTTGTCCAAAACGGTCCGGCGCGACGCCTCGGTGGGATGGGCGGTGAAGACCGGACGCACGTCCAGTTGGTTGACCGCGCGCTGCAGCGCTTCCGGTCCGGCTTCATCGGCGATCTGCGCGACGGTGCGCAGCAGCTGTCCGTCCTCCTCGGGCCGGCGGCGCAATTGGCGCACGCGGTGCACCTGTTCGGCGGCGTTGGCCAGATGGAAGTAGAAGGCGAACGCCCGCACCAGATCGGTGGCCTCGCCCACGTCCAGGCCGGCGAGCAACTCGCGGACCTGGTCGATCACGTCGCGGGCGGTCCACGGCCCGGTTGCTTCGCCCTCGCCGCGGGCGGCTTCCTTGGATTCCTTGGTCAGCAGCCGCACCTGTTCCACCAGGTTTAGCAAATCCGGCCCGTGCTGGCGCACCAGCGATTCGCCCAGCAGCGTGCTCACCCGGCGCACGTCGGCGCGCAGGCTCGCGTCGAGGTCCCGATCGCGGGCGGCGTGGGGCATGGCCGTATCCTTTCGCGTCCTACAGGGCTTGCCGGTTGATGCCGGCACGGCGGATTCAGCAGCCTGGCGCGGCATCCCCTCAAGCGTACGACGGCGGCGGCTTTCCGTCCGCGGGCCCGTCCCCTCCCTGTACCGCCGGCTCAAGTGGACTGCGCCCCGGGAGTCCAGCGCCCCGGGACCTCCTGCCTACTTCGGCGCCATCCGGATGGCCCCGTCCAGCCGGATGGTTTCGCCGTTGAGCATGCTGTTGGCCACGATGTGTGCGGCAAGTTCCGCGTATTCCGCGGGCCGGCCCAGCCGCGACGGGTGCGGCACCTGATGGCCTAGCGATTCCTGCGCCTGCTGCGGCAGTCCGGCCATCATCGGGGTCTCGAAGATGCCGGGCGCAATGGTGACCACGCGGATCAGCGAGCGCGCCAGTTCCCGGGCCAGCGGCAGCGTCATCGCCGCCACCCCGCCCTTGGAAGCGGCGTAGGCCGGCTGGCCGATCTGGCCGTCGAAGGCCGCCACGGAGGCCGTGTTGATGATGACTCCCCGTTCCGGGCCGCCCACTTCAGTTTCCACCGGTTCGGTTGCGGCCATCGCGGCGGCCGCCAGCCGGATCACGTTAAACGTGCCGATGAGATTGATCTGGACCACCTTGGTGAACGCTTCCAGCGGCAGCACGCCGTCGCGGCCCAGCACCTTGCCCGGTGTGCCGACGCCGGCGCAGTTCACCAGGATGCGCAGCGGCCCCAACGCCGCCGCCCGGTCCACCGCGGCCTGCACTTGGTTCTCGACGGTCACGTCGGCGGGCGCAAACACGGCCCGGTCCCCCAGCTCGGCGGCGAACTGCTCCCCCTCCGAACTGGGCAGATCCATCAGCACCACTGACGCGCCGGCAGCATGCAGCCGGCGGGCCGTGGCCGCGCCCAGCCCCGATGCTCCGCCGGTGATCAGGGCTACGGTTCCGGAAACCTCCACTGAGTCCTCCTCATCTGTTCACTGTGCTTTCGCCGCCACCGGTCCACCGGCAGCACCGCACCTCAGCCTAGTGTGGCCCGCAGCACACCGCCTCACCGGCGGGGCCCGCGGGCGGAATGCCCGGCCTGCTCGAGCACCCATCCGCGGTTAGGCTAGTGCCCATGCCCACCCCGCCTGGCGGCGGAGCCTTCCGCCCGCCCATCCCCACGCTGGCGGCGGGCCGCGCGGACGAGGCGGCGATCGCCGTCGTCCGCCATTTCGGCCACCGCCTGCTGGGGCTGCCTTTCACGCTGCTGGGTGCCGTCCGCCGACCCTCGCTCGGCTGGACCGGACCGTGGCACTACTGGTGGCAGGCGCATTTCCTGGACTGCCTGGTGGATGCCGGCCGGCGGGAGCTGCGCCGGGATCAGCATTACGACGGCGGCAACGGACCGAGCGCGGGACGCCTGGCTGCCCGGCTGCTGCGCACCGTCCGCTGGCGCAATGGCTTCCGCTTCCCCAATTCCTACTACGACGACATGGCCTGGCTGGCTCTGGCCACGCAGCGGCTGGATGCGCTGGCGGCCGACGCGCACAAGCCGCGCTTTCGGTCCAGGGCGGCTGCCCGGCGGCTGCTGCCCCAGCTGGAATCGGCGCACACCCCAGACCTGGGCGGCGGGTTGTTCTGGAACACCGCCCGGGACTTCAAGAACACGCCGGCCACGGCGCCGGCCGCGCTGTACCTGGCCCGCAGCGGCGACACCGGCCAGGCCGCGCGGCTGCTGGACTGGCTGGATGCCGAACTTTACGCACCGGAACAGCGGCTGTACCTGGACGGGGTGCGCATCGCCGGCGGCAAGCCCGTCCTGGTGCCGGACATCTATACCTACAACCAAGGACCGGTGCTGGCGGCACTGCTGGCGGTGGGCCGGGACGCCGACCTGCAGCGCGCGGCCGAGCTGGTGCACGGCATCGCGGCCGGCCTGGTGCAGCAGCCCGAAGTCACCGAGGAAGAGGGCCGGAAACTCGTCCTGCGCACGCACGGCGCCGGCGACGGCGGTCTATTCACCGGGATCCTGGCCCGTTATCTGGCCGTGGCGGCCCGGTCGGACAAGCTGCCCGGCGAGGTCCGCGAGCTGGCCGCGCGGATGGTCGCGGACACCGCGGAAGGCTTTTGGGCCGGCCGGGCCATCGAGAACCACCGCAGCTGGGAGGTCCTGGTCTTCTCCGCCGACCCCGCTGCCCCGGCGGCCGCGAAACCCGAGCCGGGCACCGGCGTCGAACTCTCCACCCAATTGCAGGCGTGGATGACGCTGGAGGCCGCCGCCACGCTGGCCGGCTGACCCCGGCGGCAACCCGGTTGAACCCGGCGGCAACCCGGCTGACCCCGGCGGCAACCCGGTTGACCCCGGCCGCAACCACGGGAGGCCTGCCGGCGGACGTCAGGACGGCTTCTTTTGCTGCGGGTACGGCGTTTCGTGCCGGGCCAGCATCTCCACGAAGTCGGCGATCCTGCGTTGCCGGCCAGCCTCGGTCTTCAGCTGGCCCAGCCGGTGGATCAGGGCATAACGGTTCTGCGAGGTGAGCACGTCGAACATCGCCTGCGCCTCCGGGACGGCAGCGATCGACGCGGCCAGATCCGCTGGCACTTCGGCCGTGGCCGGGCCGGCGTAGGCCTTCTCCCAGCGGCCGTCGGCCTGCGCCGCAGCCACCGCCGCCCGGCCGGCGTCGTGCATCTTGCCGGCCTGCTCCAACTTTTCGATGTACCCGACGTTGCGCTGCGACCAGATGCTGCGCTTGCCGCGCGGGGTGAACCGCTGGAAAACGCTTTCGGCATCACGGCGGCGCGACTGCCCGTCGATCCAGCCGAAGCACAGGGCCTCTTCCAACGCTCCGGCGTAGTCCAGTTCCGTCACCGTTCCGCCCTTCTTGTGCAGGATCAGCCAGACGCCGGCCGACGCCGCGTGGTGTTCCTCCAGCCAGGCCCGCCAGGCGGCGGCGTCGGGCAACAACAATTCCGGAAGTTCTGCAGGCATGCCCTTATGCCAGCACGGCGGGGCCGCGCCGTCTAGTAGTTTCGAGGTAACTTCGTTGCTGACCTGAAGGAGATTGCCGTGCTGCGCGTGCGCCCCGTTGTGTCCACGTCCCGGATTGAGCCGTGGCGGGAGCTGCTGACCGCCGCCGGGCTGGTGTGTGCGGCCGACGACGGCGGGTCTTGGCTGGAGTTTGATGCCGCCTCCGGCCGGTTGGGGCTGCACCGGGTCGATGCCGGCGACCCCGCGGACGGCCGCCTGCAGCTGGGCTTCGAGGTCCGAGACCTGGACGAGTTCGCCCGCCGGACTACAGCCGACGGCACCCGGGCGGCGATCGAGGACGCCGACCACGGCCGCGCCGCCAGGATTACGGCGCCGTCGGGCTTCAGTTTCCTGGCCGACCCTGCCTCGCCCTCCTTCGGCAGCCACCCCGGGCCCGATCAGCCGGATCCGGCGCTGGCCGTGATGCCGCTCTGGGTGACGCCGGATGTGCCGGGCGCGGTTGCCACGCTCCGCGGGATCGGCGCGCACCCCAGGTTCGGCGACCCCGGAGTATGGGCGGACTTCGCGGCGAAGAACGGCGGGCTGGTCGCGGTGCGGCACGGCGCAGCGGAGCAGCTGGAACTTTCCTTTGAGTACGACGACGACCTCACCGCCCTGCGGGACCGCCTCAGCGCGGCGGGAATCACCTGTTCGCTTGAAGGCGCTGCCGACGCGCCGACCCTGCTGGTGGAGCACCCGGACGGCGCGGAGTCGGCCGCCCCCATGCAGGTGCGCTTCACCGTGAGGCCGAATGCCTCGGCCGGCTCTGCTGCCGGCTGAATCGCGGCCGGGCAGGGCGGTCAAATAAATCACGCAATGTACCGCGGACCGGCGGTGGTACCGGCTCGTACGGGGAGCACCAAAGTCCAGCCGCCGGACGCGCCGGGATGGTCGCCGGCGTGACTGGCATTGCAACGGTGCTGTAGAACAAGTACATGAGCGTACGCACCCCCGACCCGTATCCCGGCTGGCTCTCCAACGAGGATCTGCATGAGGCCCGGCAACGCCTGCCGATGCTCTACGTGGAGGCAGTGCCGGTGCGGCTGGACTCGCTGGGATACGTGACAGAGATCGGTCTGCTGCTGCAAGCCTCCGCCGAAGGCGAGATGGTCCGCACGTTCGTCTCCGGGCGGGTCATGTACCGCGAGACGGTCCGCGCTGCCCTGCTGCGCCACTTGGAAAAGGACCTGGGCCCGCTGGCCTTTCCGCAGCTGCCAGCCAGCCCGGTGCCGTTTACAGTGGCCGAATACTTCCCGTCGCCGTCCGAGACCGGTCTGACCGATGACCGGCAGCACGCCGTTGCGCTGGCCTACGTCATCCCGGTCACCGGCGAATGCAACCCCCGCCAGGACGCGCTGGAGCTGAGCTGGATGACGCCGGAAGATGCCCTCAGCCAGGCGGTCCAGTCTGAGTTCATCGGCGGCCGTGGCAATCTGCTGCGCCAGGCGCTGGCCCACGCAGGCTGGTGCCGCTGACCGCCGACCGCCGACCCGGCACGAGCCCGCCGCGCCCCGGTCGGGCGGGCGCTATCTGGGCAGCGTCCAGGTGTACATCTGGGCGGCCAGGTTTCGGGACTGCTCCTGGTGCTGGTCCTGAAAGTGCAGCCGCGTCAGCGTGACCGGTCGCTGGCTGCGCCGGTTGGCAAGATCCATCAGGATCATGCCCCCGAGGCGCAGCAGAACGGTTAGGCCGCTCCGGCTGCGGAACTGTTCCGGCTGAACGGTTGCGTGCGTTGGTACATGGGTGATGCGGCCCCGTGGGGCAAGGATGATGCTCATGGCAGGATTCAACTTTCACAGAACGTAGGGCTGCTGTGCGTTGGCGGCTTCCCCGGAGGCCTAATGAAGCTACGGTCCGGGTGCTTCTCGATATTCTTCGACGCTATCCACGATCGCGGTCATCTTTGGTCCTCTATCCGCTCCCGGCGACCGACTTTGTGAGCCTCTGTGTCCAAGTCGGAAACCGACTATGTGCATGTCGGGAACCGACGTCGCGGACCGTCCTACTCGCGGATCAGAGCCCCTAGCGTGATGCGCGTCACGATCTATCGTTTCATCGCGGCGGCCCCGCCGGACACCGCAGCGGGCCTCCCGACCGAAAGGTAACGGTTTCATATACTGATCTGACGATCGCGAGCGTGACTAAGGATTTACCCATGACGGAACAACAGGCTGAGACATTCATTCACCATGTCAAGGCCGAACGCGTAGGCGCCGGTGCCCGGTTCCTGACGCGCTCCGGTGAGCATTCCGCGCCCGTGGCGGACACCGCCGTCGTGCCCGATGATTTCGGCACTCCGGCGGTGGTGGTGGCAACGCTGGAAGACGGCAGCCGGGTGCGCATTGCCCACGGCTCGCGCATCCGCATTGCCTCCTCTCGCAGGCCCGCCCAGTTGCCCGGCGCACTGGCGCAGGATGACTTGGAGCTGATTCCCGCCGAGGAGGGCACGCCGGAAGCCGTGGTGGTGGCGGTGGCCCGGGCGCATGGCCGCCATGCCGGGGTCCAGCGGCTGGCCGCCCGCTTGAGCCGCGGGCTGAATACGAAAGCCGGCAGCCATTTGCAGGACGTGCGCGACCTCGCGCACACACTGTTCGTGGAACTGGACGACCGCGAGCGCGCGCTTACGGTGTGCCGGTTGATCATCGACCAGCCCTTCGACGGGAACTTCGGCCGGTGGAAATGGATCGAGTCGGCACTGGCCATGGCCGCGTACATCCTGCGCGAATCGGGCAGCGAAGAGGACCGCACGGAAGCGCTGAGGCTGGCCGAGGCGTTGCGCACTCCGGACGACGCCGACGAGGATCCCTTCCGCGCGAAAATCAACGCCGAGGTCCGCCAGCGCCAGTTGAACGAGCCCAACCTCTATGACAAGGAAATCCACCGGGCGATGGCGGCCGTCGACCGCACGGCGGAGCGCGAGTGGCGCGAGCTGCGGTTGACCGCGTTGTTGTACCTGCGTACGCACGGCGGGTCGGAGACCTTGGAACCGGTCGAATTGGACCGCCGGATCAGCAACGAGTTGGTGGCCATCCGAGCCCTGGACGTTCAGCAACGGAACTCCTAGCGCCCTGCCTCCGGGCTCTGGCCACTGCCTGCGGCCCGGGAGTAGAGTCGGCCGCATGACGGAGAGCGGAGTTGCAACGGAGCCCGGTTCACTCAGCGTCCACATCAACGCGGATGCGCGCCAGGTATGGACCATGCTGCGCGAACCCAGACACATCGCCCAATGGCACGGCTGGGACATGGCCGGACTGGACGAGGAGATCCGCGAGATCTACTTCACCGACGCCAGCGAAGCCGAAGACCACAAACGGCTGACCATGGGCGACAGCGACGCTTTTATTTTGGAGCCTGTGGGCGACGGCGTGCGCCTCACCCTTCAGCGCGGCCCGGAGTCCGGCGAGCAGTCCGACGAATGGTGGGAGGACATCAGCGAAGGCTGGCTGACCTTCCTCCAGCAGCTGCGCTTCGCCTTGGAACGGCATCCCAAGGACCACCGCCAGACCACTTACCTGGGCGCAGATTCCGTCCCGTCGGGCGGCCTGCTCTCCAGCCTTGGCCTGGACAACCTGCCGGCGGCGGGCGAAACGTACAGCGCATCCCTGGCCACCGGGGAAGAGATTTCCGGGAAGGTGTGGTTCCGCTCGGATCGCCAGCTGGGGTTGACCGTTGATTCGTATGCCGATCACGGCGGCGGTCTGCTGATCGTTGCAGAAACTCCATCGCACCCGGATGACAGGCCCGAGGGCGGCAGCCAGGTGTTGATCAGCTGCTATGGGCTCGGCGCCAGGCGGTTGGCCGAGATCCGGGACGGCTGGGAGGCCTGGCGCAAAAGCGCACTGCCCGACGCCGACCCGCTGGTGCTCGGCAGCACCGCCGGGGCCGGCGCCGGCTAGGCAACCGACCCTCGCCGGCCGAGTTTCCTCCGACGGGCGGGAACCACCCGCGCATCAGGCCCCGTCGTGCTGCCGGCGCTGGAACCGGCGCCGGTTCTTCTCCCGGAGCGTGCGCTGGTGCATGAGATACACCAGACTGATCCCCACCAGGGCGCCAACGGCCGTCTGCAGCGCCCTGTCCACCATCAGTTCCTGCGGATCGGTGGGGGCGGCAAGCTCGGTCATGATCAGGGCCAGTGGCGTGATGAAGATCAGCGCCAGCGCGTAATGGCGCAGCACGAACATTTCCGCGCTGAACTGCAGCACGATCACCATCAGGACCAGGACCCAGGGCTCCGGGCGCGGGGCCAGCAACAGCCCGGCTACCGCCACGCCCGCAAAGGTCCCCAGGATGCGGTGGACGCCCTTTTTCACCCGTTGGGCCAGGCTGGGGCCCGCGATCGGCGCCACGGCAGCCACCATCGCCCAGTAGTTATGGCCCAGCCCCACCACGGTGGCCAAGGTTCCGGCGGCCAGGGCCGCCAGCGCATTTGCGCCGGCCTCGACGCCGAATTCCCGCCAGTGTTCGCGGGTCAACTGCGGCCTGGGCGGCGGCGCCATAGACGTGCGCCAGGCCGGCACCAGGCGGCTGCTGATCCCGATCAGCATGGCCAGCACCACACTTGCCAGGCCGGTCAGCATGGCCTGCCACAGCGGCGCGGTCAGCGTGATGGAACCGATGGCCGCATAGCCGAACGTAAAGAAGATGACACCCGCCGGACGCAGCTGGAAGTAGTTGACCGCCAGCGACCACAGGCCGGCCACCACGGTGGTGCCGAAGACGATCCCCCAGGGTCCGGCATCGGCCCTGGCGGTGAGGGCGCCGAGGAACATGACCAGCATGATCAGCACGCCGAATTGGCCCTGATGCCGCAGCCTGACGCCATGGGCCTCGCCCCGGCCATAGATGCCGGTGAAGGCGCCGAAGGCGGCGAAAATCATCAGGTCGAACCGGCCCATCGCCAGCAGGGCGAGCAGTGGCAGGCCGACGCTGATGCCGCAGCGGGTAGCCACGATATGGTCCTGGCGGGCCGGACCTACCCGAAAGAATTCGCGGACGTACTCCGTCACCATGCTGCCGCCTTTCGCTTGCCACACTATCCACGATGCCTCGTCTCCATCACCCAGCGGAGGCACCCAATTCCCTCCGGGAGAAAGATCAGGGACCCCCTGCGTACGGACCGGGCGGCAGAGCGGCGAGGGACCATTCGCGGTTGAAGAGCAACCCTTCCACCCTAATTCGCTTGCTTGAGGCAACCATCATTCTGTGAGCGGCCCGACAGGCCGGCGTTCGCCATGCCACACGCCGCACGGCCTTTCGCCGCCCGCCCGCGCACACGCGCCCATTCGGTGCACCGGGTAAGGCAAAATGGTGGAGTGCCCCAGTCTGATTTTTCCTTCCGCGTCGGCAACCGCCTCGCCAACACCGCCAGCCCCTCCCCTGCCCGAATCGAGGAGAACGACGGCGGGTTCCAGGGCCGCACCGGCACCATCACTACGCCGCACGGCGAGATCCAGACCCCGGCGTTCATCGCCGTCGGCACCAAAGCCACGGTCAAAGCGGTGCTGCCCGAGTCCATGAAGGAACTCGGCGCGCAGGCGCTGCTGGCCAACGCGTACCATCTGTACCTGCAGCCCGGCGCAGCGGTGCTCGATGCAGCCGGCGGCTTGGGCAAGTTCATGAATTGGGACGGCCCCACCTTCACCGACTCCGGCGGCTTCCAAGTGATGAGCCTCGGCTCCGGGTTCAAGAAGGTCATCAACATGGACGCCGCCGCAGCCAGCACCGGCTCGGATGACCAAGTGGCACCCGGCAAGGAGCGGCTGGCCCATGTGGACGACGACGGCGTCTGGTTCAAGTCCCACCTCAACGGCGACAAGCACCGCTTCACACCGGAAATCTCCATGCAGGTGCAGCACCAGCTGGGCGCGGACATCATGTTCGCCTTCGACGAGCTGACCACGCTGATGAACTCGCGCGGCTACCAGGAGGAGTCGCTGGAGCGCACCCGACTGTGGGCCGAACGCTGCGTCACGGAACACGAACGGCTCACCGACGAGCGCGCGCACCGCCCGTACCAGGCACTGTTCGGTGTGATCCAGGGCGCCCAATACGAAGACCTGCGGCGCAAGGCCTGCCGGGACCTTGGTGCGATGAACTTCGACGGCTTCGGCATCGGCGGCGCGCTGGAGAAGGAAAACCTGGGCACCATCGTGCGCTGGTGCACCGAGGAGCTCCCCGAGGACAAGCCGCGGCACCTGCTGGGGATCTCCGAGCCGGACGACATCTTCACCGCGATCGAGAACGGCGCGGACACCTTCGACTGCGTCTCCCCCACGCGCGTGGCCCGCAACTCGGCGTTCTACACCCCGGACGGCCGCAAAAACCTGTCCAACCGCCGGTTCAAACTGGACTTCACGCCGTTGGTGGACGGCTGTGACTGCTACACCTGCGCCAACTACACCCGTGCCTACATCCACCACCTGTTCAAGGCCAACGAGATGGTCAGCCACACGCTGATCTCCATCCACAACGAACGCTTCACCGTGAAGCTGGTCGACGACGCCCGGCTGGCCATCGACGACGGCTCCTTCTTCGACTTCAAGGCAGAGGTACTGGGCCGCTACTACGCCTGACCCTGCGGCAGCATCACAGGCGGAAGGCCGCCGTCGTATCCAAAGATAACGACGGCGGCCTTCCGCCTGTGTGTGTGGCCTGCCGCCTAAGCGGCAAGCACGACGTCGGCCCGCTCGTCCTGCGCCAGGGGCGCCAGGATCTTCAGCCGGCATTCGGCCTGCGCCGGATCGGCATGCTCGGGCAGGAACCCGGAAACCGCGCACGCCTGCAGGTGCCACAGGACTGCGCCGTCCACCGAGGCATGCTGCAGATCTATGGTCACTTCCAGGCCTGCCGCCAAAGAATTTGCCCGCTTCGCGAGTGAATACACCGCCAAGACGTTGCGCTCGTCGACCCGCCCGCGCACGTCAATATGCGCCGATGAGCATTCCAAGTCGACGCGCACCGTCACGCCCAGCTTCCCGCTCATCGAGATCCCGCCTTCGAGTCCACCGAGGCGCGGACGGCGGCCGCCGGAACCCGACGCCGGCGGCGTGAGGCGCGGGATTTGCCCTCCAACGCCCAGGACTTGTGGAATCGGCTGCGCTGCTCCTGCGGGACCAACTGCAGGAAGACCGGATGGCCGAAGACCTGCTGCCGGGCCTCCGAGCAGAACGGCAACACGCGCAGCCGACGCCGGTGCGCCTCGGCCAGCGCCCGGCGCACCAAGGCCTCGCCGAGTCCCAGCCCGCGGTGCCACCGGTCTTCTTCGATTTCGAGGAGCCACATTTCGCCGTCCTGGATCTTGTACTGCAGAGACGCCGCCACTTCACCATCAACGTAGGCATCGAAGCGTGATGCGCCGTAGTTGTCGCGTATAACTTGCATGCGTTCTCCTCATCCATGCGCAGCCCGGCAGTGCTGCACCTGTGATGCCAGCCCACCTGCTGCGAAACCATGGCTCCAGCGGGCCGGAGCCACAACAGTAACCGTGCTTACGATGTAAGCAAAGCATGCTTAGTATCGTTCTGCAAAGTCGCCAGGTGAATTTCAGCTGGCCGGAGGAACAACATTGACAGAACCGGGACGAGCCCTTATCACGTGAGCTGGCTATCCAGCCTGTCCAGCAGGGCATCAAGCGCTGCGTCGAACTCCTGCTTGGACCGGTCTTCCGACAACAGGTCCTGCAGCTCCTGCAGGAGCGGGTACTCGGTCAGGTCCGCCTGCGGGGAAGGCGAAGGATCGGCGTCTTCTACCGGGCCGATGTCGGCGCCGAGGGCAGCCACTTCCAACAACAGGTGGCCGATGAGGAAACTGCTGAAGGCCCGGTAGGCTTCGACCGCCTGCTCGTTGCTGAACCCCGCACTGGTCATCGCCCTGAGGAACGACTCCACCCAGCGCAGGCTCCGCAACGGCGGCCGGACCCAGGGGGCTTCGGCAGGCCGTGTGGCAATCAGCGGGAATACTTGGGGATGCTTCACCGCCAGCCGGCGCAGGCCATGGGCCAGCCGGAGAAGGTAGTCCTGCCAGCCATGGCGCGGCTCCACGTACACCTCCGGATCGCCGTACAACTCGTCGACCACCGACTCCACGATGCCGTCGAGCAGGTCCTCTCGCGACGGCACGTAGCGGTACAGCGACATGGCTTCGACTTCGAGCTCGGCGCCCAGGCGCCGCATGCTCAATTGGCGGACCCCATGCTCTTCGATGAACATTGCACCGGCCTCGAGAATCCGCTGTCGGTCCAGGCGCTGGCGGTCGCCACCGGGGTGGTCCCCGCCTGGCGATGCGGACGTTCCGGACTCGACCATTGAGCACTCCCCTCCTGCGATTGCGCACCAGCCTACGCGCCGGGATTCCCGCTGTCCTCCCACCCAACCGTGGCCGAGAGGCCTTCCCCCGTTCGAATCCAGCACCGGCAGTGCGTGTTTTCCGCTGCAGGCCGCGGTTTTTGCGCTGTTGGAGAAGGTTTGGAAAATTCCCGGCAAAGTGCCTGATTGGGGGTGCCAAGCGCGGACCTTACACTGTAAGCTGGCGAATCCGGGACTCGTTCCTTCATCCGAGGGAGGAGAGGTCCGGCTAGGGCAGACGGACCTTCGTCCTGGCCAGATAGGAAGTTAGCAAAATGGAAGAACACCTGAAGGACGTTTGGACAGCTTCGGCAGCAGTCGAGGGGTTGCAGGTAGAGATGGACCAGGCTGAAACGAATCTGGACGTTGCCATTGATATAGCCCTGAAGGCCGGAGCCGCACCGGAGGAAATCCTCGTGACAGCGAACTTGTCGCCGTCGGAGCTCAGCGAGCGCGTCCCAACACTGGCCATCGACGATCAGGCCGCGGAGGAATCCGAAGCCAGCGCATTGTAGGACGGTTCACGCCTCTTCACCCAGCCGATCACCGCCGTGGTGACGGGGACGAAGAGGAACTCCACCAAGGTCTTGTAGACGAAACCGACCACTACGTAGTTGACGAACGTGGGGACGTCGTTGATGCCGATGATGGAGGCCGCAATCGAGCAGAAAATCAGTGTGTCGGCGAATTCCCCGACCCCGGTGGAGCCCATCAGGCGCGCCCACAAGCGGCGTTCGCCCCAGCGTTCCTTCATCCGCACCAGCACCCAGGAATTCAGGGTCTGGCCAACGAGGAAGCCCAGCAGGCTGGCGAGCACAATCAACGGCACCGGGCCGAGCGCGCCCTCCAGGGCCTGCTGCTTCATCCGACCGAACTCGTCGTCAAAGCCGGGAAGCCCGATGATGACCCAGTAGCAAAGCGAGGCGAAGACCGACAGGGCGAAGGTGGTGATGATGGCCTTCCGTGCCACCTTGAAGCCGTACACTTCGCTGATCACGTCGCCCAGAATGTAGGCCAGCGGGAAGAGGAAAAATCCGCCGTCGGTGATAATCGGGCCGATGACTACGCCTTTGGCGGCGCCGATGTTGGACAGAATCAGGACCACGGCCATGACGGCAAGCATGATGCCAAAATAGGGGCTGCCGATCGAGGCGAAGCGGGCAGGCGTGCGGGATTGCAGTTCAGTCATTGTGGTGGTTCACCCTTATAGAAGTGGTTCGCGCAACGCTTCGCACCGTGTGGTGCCTGACGAAACGTCCGCTGTATTAGCACTAATGGGTCCGTCTGCCACCCGGACCGCCATCCATTCTCCCACGGCCCGGCAGTTCCTTGGCCGCCGCCCTATTCTTGCTTTATGAGCCAGGAACCGGAGCTCGACGAGTTCGAGCACAGCAACCCGCGCCACCGGGTGACGTTCGGGTTCGGGGCCTTTGTGGTGGGTTTCCTGGTGGCCATCTCCGTTTTCGCGCTGGGCGCCTTATTACTGGCCCTGCTGGGCGGCCCCCTCACCTGGACCCAAGTGGTGTCGGCCTCGCTCTTGGCGCTGGTCGTGGGCCTCTATGCCGGCGGCGTCGGGCTGGTGATCGGGGCGCCGATCGCCTTTGTGCTGGGCCTGTTGCTCCGGCCGGTGGCCAACCAGTGGCTGCACGTACTGGCATTCTTCCTGGTGATGACCACGGCCTCCTTCCTAATCCTGGTCTCGCTCTCCAGCGGCGACCCGCTGGGCACGCTTGAACTAGCGGCGCTGATCGGGCTGGCCGCGGCGTTCGGCCGTTTCAGCGTGTGGAAAATGATGGATATCCGCTGACCGCGCCCGGCCCCGCAGGCGGCCGCACGTTCGCCCTGAGGTGAGCACCGCCGTCGTCATTAGGAACCGAGGGGGGACGGGTGGAAAATGGGCGCATGTCTGTTTCCACCACCGAAGCCACCCGGCCCGCCATCACGCTGACCATCGCCGGCTCCGAAGCCACCGGCGGCGCAGGCGCGCAGGCCGACCTGAAGACCTTCCAGGCGCTGGGCACCTACGGCATCACCGCCCTGACCTGCATCGTCTCCTTCGACCCGAAGGACAACTGGAACCACCGCTTTGTCCCGGTGAACGCCGGCGTCATCGCGGACCAACTGGAAGCCATCCAGACCTGCTACGAAGGCTCGCTGAAGACGGTCAAACTGGGCATGCTCGGCTCGCCACAGACGATCGACACGGTCGCCGCGGCGCTGAAGACCCAGCAGTGGGACAACGTGGTGCTGGACCCGGTGCTGATCTGCAAGGGGCAGGAACCCGGCCACGCACTGGACACCGACCAGGCACTCAAGGCCCAGATGCTGCCGCTGGCCACCTTCGTTACCCCGAACCACTTCGAAGCCGAGTCCCTGGCCGGCATCACGATCAACGACGTGGAGGACCTGAAGGCAGCCGCCAAGATCATCCACGAAGCCTCCGGCGCCGCCGTGCTGGCCAAGGGCGGCGTGCGGTTGGCGGGCGCGGACGCGGTGGACGTGTTCTACGACGGGGCCACCTTGGAGGTTCTCTCCGCGCCGAAGGTCGGCGAAGTGGCCGTCTCCGGCGCCGGTTGCTCCCTGGCCGCGGCGGTGACCGCCGAATTGGCCAAGGGCGCCACACCGCTGGAGGCTGCCAAGACCGCCAAGGCCTTCGTGACCGAGGGCATCAAGGCCCGGGTTTCCTCCAACGCCCCGTTCGACGCCCTGTGGCAGGGCGGCGCCACGCTTTCCTGATCTGGCCCTATCTTGAGCGACGGCGGCGCCCCGGTCTCGGGACGCCGCCGTCGCCGTATTCCGGCTCTTTGCCGGGGCGGCCATACCTGATCCATGCCGCCTAACAGGTCCGACGTGCTCGGCGCTTGGCTTAAACACCCGACGGCGGCGCCCACCCCGGGAGGCTCGCAAGCCACGTCGGGGTGGGCGCCGCCGTCGTCAGCGGTTCAGACGGAAGGAATCAGACCGTCTTGGTGGCGGTCTCAGCGTCCAGACGCGGTAGCCGCGGGAACCAGGCGTTCTCGCCCGGAGTGCCGATGTTGACCACCATGAACGTGTGATTGCTGGTTCCGGCGTTGAAGTCTTCGTCAATGCCGGCAGCGTCGAACCCACCCATCGGGCCGGCGTGCAGGCCCACGGCGCGGACGGCCATGATGAAGAATCCGGACTGGAGCCACGCGTTGTTCTTGGCGATTTCGGCGCGCATTTCCGCGTTGCCGTCGAACATCTCCTTGCGCTCCGGCGCGTGCGGGAAGAACGAGCCGAAGTGCTCGTGCCAGTCGGCGTCGTAGCTGAGCACTGCGACCATCGGCGCGGTCAGGGTCTTGTCACGGTTGCCCTCGGCCATCCGGGCGGCGAGCTTCTCGCGTGCTTCTGCCGAGCGGACCCAAGTAATGCGCAGCGGCTGGTTGTTCATCATGGTCGGGCCCATCTTGGCCAGCTCATAAATCGCGGCGAGCTGCTCGTCCGAGACCGGCTCGGCGGAGAAGGTGTTCGCGGTGCGGGCCTCCAGGAACAGGTGGTCTGCGGCCTCGCGACTCACGGACAACTGGTTCTCCAGATTGACCTCAGCGGTTTCGACGCTCATGTGACTCCTCAGGTTGGGGGTGTGGTGTCTGCTGGGGTTAACGCCGTGGCCACGCGCCGGAATTTCTCCCGGCGGGGTGATATTCGCTACACGGCCGCGGTGCGCGGGCGGCCGGGTGCCTTGGTTGCCGTCCACGTTCAACTTTTGGGCCGAACTTTCCTGCTGTCCATGTTCAGCCGAATCTGTCCATGTTTTGCGGGCGTGCACGGCCCTGACCTGCGGAAACGATTTCGGGCCGCGCAAGACGTGGACAGCGTCTGGGACCGGTCGTCGATCCGCCGGGGCAAACGGGCGGGGGCCGGCACCGACGGGGCCGTCTGGGCAGCGGCACGGGCCGAGCAAGACGTGGACTGCGCTTGGACCATCCGTCGAGGTGCCGGGCAAACGGCACGGGGCGGGACTCAACGCGGGCCGGGCACCATACCGCGGCCCATGGAAAGCGCGGCCGCCCGCCACTAGGGTGGACCGAAACAGGAAGGCGGTACCCGTTGGGCAAGAGCATGCAGGCGATGACCTACTCCCGTTACGGCGGCCCGGAGGTGCTGGAGCAGTTAGAAGTTCCGCGGCCGAAGGTAGCCCCGGGAACGGTGCTGATCCGGGTGAAAGCCGCCAGTGTGAACCCGGTGGACTGGAAGGTGATGTCCGGCGGGCTGGACGGGATGCTGGACGTCCACTTCCCGGTGATCCCCGGCTGGGACGTTGCCGGCGTGGTGGAGCAAGTCGGCCCGGACACCCCTGAATTATCGCCGGGCGACGAAGTGTATGCTTACGGCCGCCGGGACACGGTCGCCGGCGGCACCTATGCGGAGTT
This sequence comes from Arthrobacter sp. Dra40, assembly GCF_059091905.1. Taxonomy (NCBI): domain Bacteria; kingdom Bacillati; phylum Actinomycetota; class Actinomycetes; order Micrococcales; family Micrococcaceae; genus Arthrobacter; species Arthrobacter sp. Dra40. Next base: position 64,502 of record NZ_JBNHHB010000008.1, on the reverse strand, counting down.
CGTGGCGCTGCCGGTCTCCATGGTGACGCGGAAGCCGGAATCATTGAGCTGGGAACAAGCGGCCGGTTTGCCGCTCACGGGCATGGTGGCACAGCGGACCCTGGACGCCTTGGCCCCGTCCACCGGCGAAACCGTGCTGATCCACAACGGATCCGGCGGGGTCGGACGCATCGCCATCCAACTCGCCGTCGAGCGCGGTCTCCGGGTCATCGCGACGGCGTCGGAGAAGCACCACCAGCGGCTGCGGGAACTCGGCGCGGAGCGGCTGGAATACGGCACCGGTCTGGTGCACCGCGTGCGCGAACTGGCGCCGCAGGGCGTGGACGTGGTGGCGGACTTCGTGGGCGGCGTCTTACAGGACACCCAGGCGGTGCTGCGCAACGGCGGACGGCATGCTTCCATCGCCGATGCGGCGGTGACGGAACACGGCGGCCGCTTTATCTGGGTGCGTCCGGTCGGTTCCGAGCTCGCACGGCTGAGCGAGTTGGCCGACGCCGGCAAGCTCACCGTGGATGTTGACCGCACCTTTTCGATGGGCCAGGCCGCGGACGCCATGCGGCACAGTCAGCAAGGCCACGTCTCCGGGAAGATTGTGCTGACGCCGTTCGCGGAGCACGCCGGGTAAGCGGCAGCACGCCGGAAGCAGAAGGCGGGACCAGCGCGCCGGAAGCAGTAGGGCGGGAACAGAAGGCGGGATCAGAGATGGCGGAGAAGTTTTCGAACGTCGACGAATACATCGCGTCGTTCCCGGAGGACGTCAAGATCATTCTGGGGGAGATCCGGCAGACCATTCACAGCGCCGTACCGGGGTCCGAAGAGAAGATCAGTTACGGCATGCCGACCATCATGTTCGAGGGCCACTACCTCGTCTACTTCGCGGCATGGAAGCACCACGTCTCGCTCTACCCACTGCCCCAAGCCGACGCTGCCCTGGAGCATGACATGGAACCATATGCCGGAGCCAAGGGGACGCTGAAGTTTCCGCTGGGAAAACCAATTCCCTACGACCTCATCAGGCGCGTGGTCATAGCATTGGCCCGCCAGCGGGGCGCATTTGACGCTTAGTCTGCGGGTGGGCGGGGCCGGCGTGCCTTCAGCCGTTGACGGGCCGCCGGACCTTCAGTCCTTCTCCGTACGCGGTGCCTTCGGCTGCAGCTCGGCCAGCAGTTCCATAAGCCGCTCGTCGGTCAGATAGGTCATGCCGGTGAGGACGTCCGTGATCCGGCGGCGGTCCGCGGGCTTGAACCGAGTGCTGTCCAGGATGTCGGAGACCCACAGCCCGTCCATCGCCAGCCGGACGATAATCCCCAGGATTCCCACCGGCTCGCGCGGATCCAGGTCCTGCCGGTCCAGCCGCTGGTTGAGGTAGATCAGTGATTCGGCCAGGTTCGGCTGCTGGATCGCCGTGGACAACAAGCCGGCCTGGTTGCGGTCGTTGTTTGCCCGTGCGTCGGAGAACGCCGCGATGTAGGCCCGTTCCTCCGCGCCCAACGGCTCTGGATCGGCGTCAGCCCGCTCGCCCAGCTCGTGCACCAAAGCCATGATGATGGATTCGACATCGCGCTCGACCTCGTCGATCGGCGCCCCAGGTTCAAACATGCTGCCCCTCTCATGGTTCCCGGCGGGTTTGCCGCCTTAGCCAGTCTATCCACAGCCGCCGCGCCGCCGGCGGCCCCTCACTTCCCGCCCCGATGGACACGTCCGGACCCGGATCGGAGTCAACTATTACGACGCCGGAGCCTGTCTTACGTGCCGCGCGTCACCTTCTTTCCCGCCGCAGTTAGTCTGTACAGGCAACTAATTGACCGGGGCCGAAGGAGCAACATGGCCGCACCGAGCGTCACACAGCAGCGCGCAGATGCGGCGTGGATCGTCGTCGTACTCGCGGGCGTCACCGCCGCCATGCACATCTGGAAGCTGCCTACTGCCATTCCCGTCATCCAGCACGAGCTCGGCATGTCCTTGGTACAGGCGGGCGTCCTGCTGGGCGTGGTGCAGGTGGCCGGCATGGCGGGCGGACTGGCCGTCTCGCTGCTGGCGGAAATGATCGGCGCGCGGCGCTGCCTGCTAATCGGCCTCTGGCTGCTCATTGCCGGCTCGATCATCGGCGGCTTCGCCGACTCCGCCGTCGTGCTGATGGCCTGCCGCGCGTTGGAAGGCGCCGGGTTCTTGCTGACCACCGTGGTGGCGCCCGGCCTGATCCGCACGAACACCCCGCTGGCGCGAGTGAACATGGCCGTCGGCTTCTGGAGCGCCTACCAGGGCTTCGCCACCTTCACCGGACTGGTGGCGAGCGCGCTGATCCTGCAGGCCACCAACTGGCATGTCTGGTGGTGGCTGATGGCCGCCCTGACCCTGGTGCCGATCCCGCTGGTGCTGAAGTTCGTGCCGCAGGACCCGCCGCGCGACGGCTCCGGCCTGCCCGCCGCCACCCGCCGGATCGGCCGCACCGTCCGGTCCCCCAAACCCTGGATCGCCGGAGTGGTGTTCGGCTGCTATACCGTCCAGTGGATGGCCGTGGTCGGCTTCCTGCCCACCATCTACCACCAGAACGGCGTCACCGGCATCTGGGCTGGCGTCCTCTCCGCCGTGGTCGGCGGCCTCAATGCCGTGGGCGCCATCGGCACCGCTCCCCTGCTGCAGCGCGGCGTCCCGCCCCGGATGCTGCTTATCCCCACCTTCATCCTGATGGGCGCGACGACGGTGCTCACCTTCGCCGTCGATTGGTCCGCGGTGCCCGGCGGCATGGCCATCCAATTCGCCTTCGTGGCCGTGTTTTCCATGGTGGGCGCGGTGATCCCGTCCACGCTCACGCGGATGGCCGTGGATCTGGCACCACCGGACGGTTCGACCCCGGCGGCGATGGGCCTGATGCAGCAGATCTTCAACGTCGGCAACTTCACGGGCCCGGCCATCGTAGCCTGGTTGGCCACCGTCACCGGCGGTTGGCAGTCCACCTGGTGGATGACCTGCACGTTCGCCCTGCTCGGGATCTGCCTGAGCCTGTACCTGAGCGAGAAACGGCTGGGCCTCAACTTCGCCCACCGCTGACTCCGGGCAGAACCTTCGCCCGCAGTTAAGGGCGGCGGAAGCCGGCTGCTTCGGTGCACGGAAGCAGAGCACTCTCGCCCGGACGCGCTGCGGCCAGAGGCCTGTACGCTATACGCCACATTGCTCCGGGAAGGGCCGGCTTACAGCCGCACGCACGGGATGACCGAGGCCAAAGCTCCGCAAACGCGGATACCTTCTGTCAGGCCGGGAAGCAATGTGGCGTATAGCGTACGGCAGGCGCATGTTTGACGGGCTGAGCCTGCACCTCAGCGAGAGTCGTCCGGGGCCCCAGCGTCCCATGGGTAAACGACCGCCTCGCCACGCGGAAGCGGCTGCTTCCCGCTGCTTCCCGCTGCTTCCCGGTGCTTCAGACAGCCACCCTCAAGCAGCCGTCGAACTCTTGCCCATGGCCCGGCCGAGGAGGAAGGTGGAAAACGGCAACCGGCACACACCTTTCCCCTAGGAGTGATCAGTGATGACCGACGCGGCCAATTCCCCGGACCAGCCCCTGACCAATCGGCAGGGCCACAAGGTCTACGACAACCAGAACACCCGAACCATCGGCGCCCGCGGCCCGGCCACCCTGGAGAACTACCAGTTCCTGGAGAAGATGAGCCACTTCGACCGCGAGCGCATCCCGGAGCGGGTGGTACACGCCCGCGGCACCACGGCCTTCGGCTACTTCGAGGCCTACGGCAAGTGGGGCGATGAGCCGATCGCCAACTTCACCCGCGCCAAGCTGTTCGAGGAAGCCGGCAAGCGCTCCGACCTCGCCATCCGCTTCTCTACCGTGGCCGGCGGCCGCGATTCCTCCGAGGTGGCCCGCGACCCGCGCGGATTCGCAGTCAAGATCTACACCGAGGACGGCAATTGGGACCTGGTGGGCAACAACCTGGGCGTCTTCTTCATCCGCGATGCGATCAAGTTCCCCGACTTCATCCACTCCCAGAAGCCGGATCCGGTGCACTTCCAGGCGTCCGTGCCGAACCGCGCGATGGACTTCTTCAGCCAGTCGCCCGAGTCCATGCACATGGTGATGCTGGTCTTCAGCCCGCGCGGCGTGCCGGCCGACTACCGGCACATGCAGGGCTTCGGCGTGAACACGTACAAGTGGGTCAATGCCGCCGGCGAGACGGTGCTGGTCAAGTACCACTGGCTGCCCAAGCAGGGCGTGAAGTCGCTGACCGCCGAGGACGCCGCGAACGTGCAGGCGCACACCTTGGGCTCGCACACCAAGGACCTCTACGACGCCATCGAGGCGGGCAACTTCCCCGAGTGGGAACTGCAGGTGCAGATGATGTCCGACGACGAGCATCCCGAACTCGATTTCGACCCGCTGGACGACACCAAGGTGTGGCCGGAAGAGCAGTTCCCGCCCCGGGCCGTGGGCCGGATGGTGCTGGACCGCAACGCGCAGAACTTCTTCGCCGAGAACGAGCAGATCGCGTTCGGCACCGGCGTGCTGGTGGACGGCCTGGACTTCTCCGATGACAAGATGCTGGTGGGCCGCACGTTCTCCTACAGCGACACCCAGCGGCACCGGGTGGGCCCCAACTACCTGCAGCTGCCGGTCAACAGCCCGAAGGCGCCGGTGGCCACCAACCAGCGGGACGGGCAGATGGCCTACATGGTGGACACCGCCCAGGGCCAGAACCCGCACGTTAATTACGAACCGAGCATCACCGGCGGCGTGCAGGAGGCGGCCAAGGACGAGGGCTACCACCACGCGTACGGCCCGGAGATCAGTGGGCGGCTGACCCGCGAGCGGATCGAGCGCACCAACGACTACCTACAGGCCGGCCAGCGGTTCTACCTGCAGCAGGACTGGGAGCGCGAGGACCTGATGACCAACCTGACGGACGCGCTGTCCCAGTGCGACCGGCAGGTCCAGGAGCGCATGCTCTGGCATCTCTACATGATTGCCGACGAGCTCGGCGAGCGCGTGGGGGACGGCATCGGCATTGGGCTGGACGAGGTGAAGGACCTGGGGCCGCTGGCCAGCCAAAACCTCTCCGAAGCGGAGCAGGCGTGGATGGCGAACCTGGGCAAGAACGGACCGCGCGACGTCTCCGGCGTCACCATGACGCACTGCGTGCCCAACGAGCGCATGGGGGTGGACCGTTAATTGGTACCGGACGCAGAATAACGACGGCGTGGCTCCCCGCCGTCGTTGTCCTGCCTGCGAGGCCGCCAAGGGAGGCGGGGGCCGACCTCGTCTGCCCACGGATCAGGCCCGGACGGATTGCTTCCGTCCGGGCCTGCTTTGTTGCCAGCTGCTGTAGTTAGCCGGCGATGACCTGCGGGGAGCCGAGCTGCTTGAGGCCTTCGACGCCGAACTCCAGTCCGTAGCCGGACTGCTTGGCCCCGCCGAACGGGACGCGCGGATCGATCGCGCCGTGCTTGTTGATCCAGACCGTGCCGGCCTCGATCCGGGCAGCGACCTCGCGGGCGGCGGCCGGGTCGGAGGACCAGACCGAGGCGCCCAGGCCGACCTTCAGCCCGTTGGCCATCGCCACTGCCTCGTCGACGGTGGAGTACTTGATGATCGGCAGCGCCGGGCCGAACTGTTCCTCGGCTACCAGCGGGTTGTCGTTGTCGATGTCCGCCACCAGCGTGGCCGGGTAGAAGTAGCCGGCCTGGCCCTCCTCCGGATTGCCGCCGGTGAGCACGCGGGCGCCGGAATCCTTCGCCGCCTGCACCAGCTTCGCGACGATGTCGTACTGGGCCTTGTTTTGCAGCGGGCCCAGCACGTTGTTCTCGTCCAGCCCGACGCCCATCGGCATCTGCTCGGCGACCTCGGTCAGCGCGGCGCACACGTCGTCGTAGATGTCCTCATGCACATACAGCCGCTTCAGCGCCGCGCAGGTCTGGCCGGTGTTGATGAACGCGCCCCAGAACAGATCCTGTGCGGCGGCCTTCGGGTCGGTATCCGGCAGCACAATACCGGCGTCATTGCCGCCCAATTCCAGCGTCAGCCGCTTCACCGTGTCCGCGGAGGAGCGGATGATGGCCTTGCCGGTGGCGGTGGAACCGGTGAACATGACCTTGTCGATGCCGTGATGCGCGGAGAGCGCCTCGCCCACCTCGCGGCCGCCCGGCACCACGTGCAGCACGTCCGCCGGCAGCACGGTGTTGAGGACCTCGGCCAGCGCCAGCACGGACAGCGGCGTGTACTCGGAGGGCTTCATCACCACGGTGTTGCCCATCCGCAGCGACGGAGCCAGCTGCCAGATGCTGATCATCATCGGCCAGTTCCACGGCCCGATCGCGCCCACCACGCCCAGCGGCCGGTAGTGCAGCTCGGCGTGGTTGCCGTCTTCCTCCACCAACGTCTCCGGCTCCAGTTCGAACGCGGCGGTGGCGCGCAGCCAGCCCGCGCACGCGCCGACCTCGAACCGGGCGTTCGGCCCGTTCAGCGGCTTGCCCTGCTCGCGCGAAAGCAGCTCGGCCAGCGCCTCCGCGTTCGCCTCCACTGCGTCGGCGGCCAGGTTCAGGTACTCGCTGCGCCCGGCGTGGCCGCGCCCGGCCCACTCCGGCTGCACCCGGCGGGCGGCCTCGACCGCGGCATCCAGCTCGGCAACACCCGGCTCGGCCACCCGGCCGACCAACTCACCGGTGGCCGGATCCTTGATCTCCCGCCCGCCCTCGGCCGGCTGGATTGCTGCGAGCAAATCCGCAGCTGAAGCGAAAGTACCTTCGACAGTGGTCTCGGTGGTCATGGTTTTTCCTCCCGGTTGTGACGACAACTGGCTCCAGCTTGCCGCAGACCCGGCGCGGCTCCGTAGACTTTGCGCGCCGAGGACTTGACGCTGAGCGCACAGCTTCCGGATCGGCCGCGCCAAGGCCTGCCCCGATCCCCCCTGCCGGCAAACAAACCCGATCCCCCTCCCCCTGCCGGCAAACAAAGAGGTGCAACTTCAACGGATCACGTTCAACGTTCGGGAAAAACAACGCGCTGACCTGCAGTGACGCCCTGGGTCCCACCGAAACATGCACCTGCTCCCACAGCCCCTGCCCATTCCCAGCCCTCGCCAAGCCCCGGCATCGGCGGTAGCGTCGGGAGCATGCGAATTGCGGTGGTCGGAGCCAGCGGAAACGTGGGAACAGCGCTTTTGCGGCGCCTGCATGCCGCACAGAGCGAACGTGCGGATGATCTGGAAATAGTCGGGATTGCCCGGCGCGTGCCGGATGCCACGCAAGCACCGTACGACGGCGTCACCTGGGTTGCGCTGGACGTCGCCGCGGGGGATGCGCGCCAGCGGCTCGCCGAGGCTTTCAAGGCGTGCGACGCCGTCGTCCATCTCGCTTGGCTGCTGCAGCCGAACCACGACGAAGAGCAGATGCGCCGAGTGAACGTGGACGGCACATCCAATGTGCTCGCCGCCGCCGTCAACGCCGGCGTCGGGCATGTGGTGTGTGCGTCGTCGGTAGGCGCGTACAGCCCAGGGCCGAAAGACTCCCGCGTTAACGAAGACTGGCCGGCCCGCGGCATCGCCACTTCGCACTACAGCCGGTTCAAGGGTCAACAGGAAGAGCTGCTGGACCAGTTTGCCGATGACCACCCGGAGATCAAGGTGGCGCGGTTGCGGCCGGGCCTGATCTTCCAGGCCAAGGCCGGCAGCCAGATTGGCCGCTACTTTGTGGGGCCGTGGATTCCGAAGTTCTTTGTCAACCGGCTGCGGTTGCCGCTGTTCCCGTTTCCGGAGGAGTTCGTCTTCCAGGCGCTGCACTCAGATGACGTGGCGGACGCCTACTGGCGCGTGCTGGATCAAGGCGCGCGGGGTGCCTTCAACGTGGCCGCCGAGCCGGTCATGACGCCCGGGCTGGTCGCTGGCCTGTTTGGGGCCCGACGCTGGCTGCCCGTCCCCGTACCGCTTGTCAGGTTGCTGGTGGGTGCGGCGTGGTCGGTCCGGCTGCTGGCCAGCGACCCGGGATGGGTGGACATGGCCCGCGCCGCGCCGGTGATGGACACCAACCGCGCGAGGACGGAACTCGGATGGAATCCGCGGGTTGATTCGGTCTCGGCGATCCGGGAGGTGCTGCACGGTATGGCGGCGGCAGGAGGCGTTCCGGAATCACCGGCCATGCGCCCGCGAAGCCGCTGGACCAGTGCGGAACCGCGGACCGGCGCGTAGTCTGAGCCACAGGGCGCCGCACGAAGAACGTGGTGCCCGGTCCGCTCCCCAGAACGACACACTCGAGAAGGAGGACCTGATGGACCAGAACGAGAATCCCCGCCAACAGCCCGACGATCTGGAAGGCGAAGCCCAGCCTGCTGGCGCAGGCGAGAAGGACGATAATGACGTCCATGAAGCCCACATCCCGGTCCACGGCGACGAAAAGCTGGCCGAAGATTTGGCCAAGAAGGCCTACGGCGACAAGGACCACGATGGCGAAGCCGATACCCCCAACGTCCCGTTCCCCTAGGCCCCCAGGCAACACCTCAATCACCCACCGTATGAAAGGAGCACCCTGTGAAAGGGAAACTCATGTTCGGCGCCGGTATGGCCCTTGGATTCGTCATGGGCTCAAAGTCGGGGCGGTCAGCTTATGAATCGCTGAAGACTAAGAGCCAAGAGCTATGGCAAAACCCAGCCGTGCAGGACAAGGTCCACGAAGCAACGGACGCGGTCAAGGACAAAGCTCCGGGAGTCGCTGAGCAACTCACCGAGGCGGCCAAGAAGGCAGGCTCTGCGGCGGCGTCCAAGTTGCCCGGAAAGCATGGGAAAGACGGCGGCGGGACCTCCACCGGGACCACGACCACCGGGACCACCGTCGGCGATACCCTCTCCGATCCGGCTCTCAACGATCAAACCGGACAGGACTGGACGGATGAGGGAGGCGCCATGCCGGGCCGGCCTGCCACCGGCGGCAGTGATGACCTGCGCCCGCCCGGACCCGGAGTCTGACTCCTCGGAACGCAGCCAGCGGCCGGAGCCGGACCCCACACGCCATTGAGGGAAGGACATGGCATGACCGAAACCAACGAGGACAAAACGCCGCGCGGCCAAGAGGACCCTTCGGCGGAGCCGGGCGTCCCCGAAGAAAAGGCACCGCAAACTGATCCCGCGGCAAAGCCTGGGGACACAAAGGACATGAGCGCACCGGCCGGGCCGGCTGAAGAGAAGGACCGGCAAGAGCAGGACGACCGCGGCCTCACCACGGACACCAGCCCCAGCGACTGAGCGGTTCCCGCGAGGGCGGGGTATATCGGTGAGGGCAGGGTCCATGGGCCCTGCCCTCACCGATATACCCCGCCCTGAAGCAAATTCATGCTGGTGAGACGTCGTCCTCCTCATGCCTTTGCAGTGCGGGCCGTGGGCAACTAGCACTTGTTGGCCGGCGCGCCGGGTGAGGCGATTCGGATCGAGAGTAACGCCACAGTAACGCCGGCAGGACTAAACCGATGCCACGCCTCGTTTGCGGAGGCGCCCCTCGTATAACGAGGTGCTCGAAACTGCCGATAGAAGCGTGGGCCGTGGCCACGAACTTTCTCATCCTTCTTGACGGCGCCGGCGGCCGTGTCGGCGCAGCGGGCGGCAGCGATGTGGATAAAGCGCGGTGTTTGAGTACAAGCTGACACCGCATTTGTCGGTCTCGTTTCAGCGCTACCGTTACCCCGACCACGGCATTGTTTACGCCGCCCCTGCCAGTCTGGGTGCTTTGCCGTTCTGTGCCGGCTCCGAGGGCCTGACAGTCCCTTCCCCGGACGGAGAAGCCATCTGGATCGGCTTACTGACCCGGGTGGTCCCCAGCGAACCTCTTCTCGTGGGGATGCTGGCCACCGGAGCCGACGGGCAACATCTGGACGCCGTTGGCGGCGGGCCCGCCGAAGGGACAACGCCCCTGGCTTGGCTCCGGGTGCCGGAGATGCGGCAACTGCTGGGCATTTCCCATCACGACGACGGCTGGTGGGCGCTGGCCCGCGAAGCGGCCTTCGTCGGGGCGCCGTCTTGCGTTTCCTTGACGCTGCTGGCGCGGCCAGAGCGTCCCCGGCATGCCGCCGCAGTCGTCTTACCCATCCAGCTAACCGACCCCGCCGCGTTCGAAAGCATCTGCCACACACGCGTGCCGCCGCTGCGGCCGGGCCCCGCCTACGGCAGCTAATGCCTACGCCTTAACCACGGGAAGCTCTGCCCACTCGGTGGTGTAGCGCGGCGAGGAGAATTCGCGTTTCATGGACCACGCCGCCGGCGCTGCCAGCCCGCCTTGGCCGAGCCCAATGGCGGCTTCGCCGAACTTGGACCGGACGGCACCGAGCAGGTCGCCGATGTTCCGCTGGTCCAAGTCGCTCACGAACGGGTCGAAGGCCTCCTGGCCGGCAGCCGGTTCCAGCCCGGACAGCAGCACACCTGCCCGGACATAGTGGGCGCCGGGAATGAGGCAGCCGCGCATGGCGGCCACCGCGGCCTTGGTCAGCTGGATCGGATCTTGGGTGGGCGCCGGAAGGTGGACACTGGCTGCTGGAAACGACGCCTCTCCGCCGGCGAACCTGCTGGTCCCCGCCGTCACCGTCAATACCGAGGCGCGCAGTCCCTCGGCAGCCATCCGGGCCGCGCCGCGCTGGGCGTAGACAGCCATCACCTGGTCCATCTCCTCCAGCGTGGTCACCGGTGTGGAGAAGCTGCGCGAGAACATGATCTGCTGCTTGTCGGCCCGTTCCTCGGCATGGGGGATGCAGGCCGTCCCGTTCAGTTCCAGCACCGTCCGCTGCAGCACCACGGAAAACTTCTTGCGGATCATCTGTGGATCCGCGGCCTTCAAATCGGCGATCGACTCGATCCCGATGGCGTTCAGCCGCTTCCCGGTCCGCGCGCCCACGCCCCACAGACCGGTCACGGGAACGCGCGACTGGATCCATTCGATGTCCGCCGCGGGCATGGAACCCAGAGAGCAGACGCCGGCCATCTGTGGGTTCCGTTTGGCAACGTGGTTGGCGAACTTTGCCAGCGTCTTGGTCCCGGCCACGCCGACGGATACCGGAACGCCCACCTGTCGGACTACCGCGGCCCGGATCCGGCCAGCCGTCTCGCGAAGCTGCGGCTCATCCCCGGGCAGGCCTAGGAAGGACTCGTCGATCGAGTACACCTCCTGCCAGGCTCCGAACCGGCCCAGCACTTCCATTACCCGGGCGCTCAGGTCTCCGTACAACTCGTAATTGCTGGATTTCGCCACCAGCCCCCAGGCCTTGGCGCGTGGTGCCACTTGGAACCACGGCGTACCGGTCTTCAGCCCCAGCTGTTTGGCTTCCTCCGAGCGCGCGACCACGCAGCCGTCATTGTTGGACAGCACGACGACCGGGCGCCCCTCGAGCGACGGATCGAACACCCGCTCGCAGGAGACATAGAAGTTATTGACGTCCACCAGCGCTATCCGTTCACGAAGATGCTTCGAGGCTGCGGTGAATCCGCCGCTAGACATGGTGCAGGCAGCGCGTCGCCACGCCCCAGATGCTCAGGTCACCCAGTTCGCCTACCTCGGTGGGCACACCGCCGTCGTCCGTCTGCAGGCGCACACCATCAGCGGCCAGTTGCAGGCGGCGCACCACCAACTCTCCGTCCAGCACGGCGATCACCACCGATCCGTCGCGCGGCGCCAGCGAGCGATCCACAATCAGCTCGTCGCCGTCACAAATTCCAGCCGCCGCCATCGAGTTACCGGCCACGCGCATGACGAACGTACTGGTGCGGTCCTTGATCAGGTGCCGGTTCAGGTCGATGCCGCCGTGGAAGTAGTCTCGGGCCGGGGACGGAAAGCCACGCGCGTCCTCGGGTGTCCCGCTGCCCAGTTCCGGGCCAGATGTCGCGCCGGAAGGCCGCTCCAGACCGAACATGACATGCCCCCATCTTCGAACAAACCTTCGAAGACAAGGTTAGCACCGGGCGACCGGTCAGGCCGCCCCCTGGTGAGGGCCGGGAACATTTTTGATGTTCATCCGCACGCCGACCGGAAAGCGGCCGGCCGACGATTTTGCGTCATGGGACAGTTCGTCGAGCAGACCTTGGATTTCCTTGACAGACAGGCCAGCCCTGCACGCCCGAGCGAGCGTTTTGCCGACCTCTTGGGCGGCGCAGTCCATCTCCGCCCAGGCGACTTCGACAGCTTTTTTGACTTCCTCCTTCAGATAGGCTTCGAGCCGCGGGCCGCCTTCGTTGAGCAACTCCTTCAACTCCGCCATCCGCTTTCGGTTTTCCTCACGTTCATGTCCCATTTCCGCTCCTTTCCTCGATGGTGGAAGCAACGGTAGCCCCGCACCCAGCAGCCCTGGCGGACTATCCACAGGTGCAGGACAGGTGCCGTCGGGCGCGGTTCCTCGTGAACGGACGAAAGAAGTCCGCTCCTGTATGGACTGCCGGAATTCATCTCACGGATATGAGCGACCTCGGCTCAAGTTTTTCGAAGCTGTGGAATAATCTTCGACATGAAGCGTTAACATGAGCCAGAGGCACTCAAGTCCACAGGAGGATCATCCATGCCACTGTTCTTCGGACCCGCATCCGGCAACGGATCATTCGACGAGTTCCTGGTCCGCTACCTGCAGGGCCAGCGCGCGGCCCAGTCGCGCCGCACCGTCGACCTCACCCGGCTGCTCAGCCGCCGCACCCACGAGGTGCTGGCACAGGCCTCCGCGTTCGCGGCAGGTCTCGGCCACACGGAAGTGGACGCGCTGCACATTCTGCGCGTGATGGCTGAACAGGAACCTGCTGCCGGCCAGATTAAGCTCACCGGCGCCGATCCCCAGGACATCGTCCGCGCCGCCGAGCAGAGCCTGCCGGAAAAGGGCGATCCCATCAGCGAGGCGCCGTCCCTGACCCCGTCGGCGCAGCGCGCGCTGCTGGATGCGCACCAAGTGGCCCGGGCCTTCGGTTCCACCTACATTGACCCGGAGCATCTCTTCGCCGCCTTCGTCCTGAACCAGGAGACCGCGGCCGGCCAGATCCTGGCCGGCACCGGCGTCACCCCGCAGGCGCTGCAGCAGGCCAACGCGGCAGAAGCGGCCCAGACCCAGGCCGGCCCTGGCGCAAGCTCCGGCGCCCCACAGCAACAGGACTCCCATTCGGCGACGCCCATGCTGGACCAGTTCGGCCTGGACCTGACCGCACGGGCCCGCGAGAACCAACTGGACCCGGTGATCGGCCGCGCCGACGAGATCGCGCAAACCGTCGAGATCCTGGCCCGCCGAACCAAGAACAACCCGGTCCTGATCGGCGAGGCCGGGGTCGGCAAGACCGCCATCGTCGAGGGACTGGCCCAGGCGATCGTGGACGGCGACGTTCCGGAGCAACTGCGCGGCAAGCGCGTGGTGTCGCTGGACCTGCCCGGCATGCTGGCCGGCACCAAATACCGCGGCGACTTCGAGGAACGGCTGACCAAGACCATGGACGAGATCAGTGCCGCTGGCGGCGAGCTGATCGTCTTCATCGACGAACTGCATACCGTGGTCGGCGCCGGCGGAGGCGGCGAGGGCGGCATGGACGCCGGCAACATCCTCAAGCCCCGGCTGGCCCGCGGCGAGCTGCACGTGGTCGGCGCCACCACACTGGGCGAATACCGCACGGTGGAAAAGGATCCGGCCCTAGGGCGCCGGTTCCAGCCGGTGATGGTGGGCGAGCCCTCGATCGAGGACGCCGTGCAGATCCTGGCCGGGCTGAAGGACCGCTATGAGGAGCACCACCAGGTGACCTACACCGACGGAGCCGTCCGCGCCGCCGTCGAAATGTCCTCGCGCTACATCACCGACCGTTTCCTGCCGGACAAGGCGATCGACCTGATCGACCAGGCCGGCGCCCGGCTGAGCCTGCGCCGCGGCCCCCGCGTGGACGTGGAGGCGCTGCGCGGACAGCTGGCGAAGCTGGAGTTGGCCAAGAACGCCGCCGTTGCGGAGGAACGCTACGAGGATGCGTCCTCGCTGCGCGATGAAATCGAAGAGCTGAAGGCCACGATCGATTCTGCAGCCAAGCCAGCCACCCCCGCCACGGAAGACAACGACGGCGGGGCGCGCCTCGGCGTCGTACCCTCCGACGTGGTGGGCGAGGCGGGGATTGCCGAAATCATTGCCCGCGCCACCGGCATTCCGGCCGCCCGGCTGACTCAGGGCGACCGGCAGCGGCTGGCCCGCCTGGAGGAGGATCTGCACGCCCGGGTGATCGGGCAGGACGATGCGGTGACCGCCATCGCCAAGTCCGTGCGGCGCAACCGCACGGGCATGGGTGATGAGGGCCGGCCGGTCGGCAGCTTCCTGTTCCTGGGCCCCACCGGGGTGGGAAAGACCGAGCTGGCCAAGGCTCTGGCGGAGTCGCTGTTCGGTGACGAGAACGCCATGGTGCGCTTCGACATGAGTGAATATGGCGAGCGCCACACCGTCTCCCGGCTGGTCGGCGCCCCTCCGGGCTACGTTGGCTACGGCGAGGCCGGCCAGCTGACCGAGCGGGTCCGCCGGCGCCCGTACTCGGTGGTGCTGCTGGATGAGGTGGAGAAGGCGCACCCGGACGTGTTCAACCTGCTGCTGCAGGTGCTCGACGACGGACGCCTCACCGATGGGCAGGGCCGCACCGTGGACTTCCGCAACACCGTGGTGATCATGACCTCCAACCTCGGCTCGGAATTCCTGGCCAGCAAGGGCGGGGCGTTGGGTTTCATCTCCAATAACGGCGTGGACGGCTTCGCCTCCGAGCAGGACCTGCGCGCCCGGGTGATGGGCCGGCTGCGCGAGGCCATGCGGCCGGAGTTCCTGAACCGGATCGACGAGATTGTGCTGTTCCGCAAGCTGGAGAAGGAGCAACTACGCTCCATTGTGCGGCTGCAGCTGCGCCGGTCCGAGGCCCGGCTGGCAGCCCAGGGCATCTCGCTGGCCGTGGACGAGGACGCAGTGGACTGGATCGCCGAGGCCGGCTACGAACCGGAATACGGAGCCCGGCCGCTGCGCCGCGTGATCCAGCGCGAACTGGACGACCGGATTGCGGACCTGCTGGTGGCCGAGGCGGTGGCCGACGGCGGCCGGATCAGCGTGACCGCCGGAGAGGACGGACTCTCCGTGACGGCCGACAGCAGGGCCGCCGCCGCATAGCCGGCCCGGAACCCGGTTCCGCGCAACCAGAGGGCGGGGCACTCCTTCGAGCAGGTGGTCGACGGAGCGCCCCGCCCTCGCCGTTGTGTGCGATCTCTAGGGGCTGACGCACGCTCCGCGAAAGACCGACCGCGCAGGGATGAGGCCTGCGGCCGGCTAAGCCACCCCTGCGTCGACGCCACCGGCTGACTCCGGCAGATGGGCCGCGAGGCCATCGAGGATCAGGTCCAAACCGAAGTCGAACTCATGGCCAAAATCGTAGCCGGGCTGCAGAACGTGCTGCATCGCAAACTCGCGCAAATGTGGATAATCCCCCGTGCTGAACATTTCCACCATCGGCCCGGCGACCTCCGCCAAGCTGTCCGGCCCGTCGAACGGCAACGACGCCGCCTGCAGGGCTGAGCCATAAACGTAGGCATCCAGGAGGGCGTAGGTATGCGCGGCCAAGGGAAGGGAAAAGCCGGCGGCGCGGAGGGTCCCAAGGACCGCGTCATGGTGACGGAGGTTCGCCGGCCCCGGCACGGTCCGGGATTCCATCAGTGCAATCGCCCACGGATGGCGGCGCAGCACATCGCGGGCGGATGCCGCCCGCCGCTTCAGCTCTGCCTTCCACTCGCCGCCCGGTACCGGCAGCTCGATCTCGTTGAAGACGGCATCCACAATGCCATCAAGGATCTCGTCCTTATTGCGCACGTAGTGGTAGAGGGACATCGGCTTGGTCTCCATAGACCTAGCCAGCGAGCGGATGGTGAGCCCGGCAAGCCCGCCGCCGTCGGCAATGGCCATGGCGGACTGCAATACGCGTTCACGGCTGAGCGGCAGGCGTTCTGCGGGGGGAGCAGCGGATTTTTCATTCATTGTTCCCGCGACTATAGCATTCTCGTACTTTGTACGATACCTTCGTACAAAGTACGACTTGACCAGCAATCTCATCGTCCAAATCCTCGAGAAGGAAGCCGCCATGGAACCGAAAGAATCCCCTGCAGGACAGACACCGGCAGAGGGCAGCGCCGCCCCACTCGGACAAACCATGCGGGCCATCGTGCAGTACGAGTACGGGCTGGCCGATGCCCTGCATCCGGCCACCGTGGCGGTGCCGGACATTGCCGACAACCAGGTGCTCATCCAGGTCCGCGCCGCCGGGCTGGATCGCGGAACGTGGCACATGGCCACAGGCCTCCCCTACCCGGTCCGCGCCGTCTCGGGCTGGCGTGCTCCGAAGAACCCCATTCCGGGGCTTGATGTGGCCGGAAAGGTGGCTGCGGTGGGCGCTGCCGTGACACGGTTTGCCGTCGGAGACGAGGTCTTCGGCTTCGGCAAAGGCTCCTTCGCGGAATACGCGGTGGCCTCGGAGTCGCTGCTGGCCCTGAAGCCGGCCGATCTGACCTTCGAGCAGGCGTCGGCGGTTCCGGTCTCCGGCCTGACCGCCCTGCAGGCCCTGCGCGACGCAGGCAAGCTCCAGTCCGGACAGCAGGTATTAATCACCGGCGCCTCCGGGGGCGTGGGCACCTACGCCGTGCAGATCGCCGTTGCCATGGGCGCCGAGGTCACCGGCGTCTGCAGCGGCGCCAAGGCGGACCTGGTGCGCGGCCTCGGCGCCGAAACCGTCATTGACTATGCCAGGGAAGACTTCGCCGCCGCCGGCCGCCGCTACGACCTGATCGTCGATACGGCCGGCAACCCGTCGTTGAAGCGCTTGCGCCGGGCGCTGGCCCCTCGCGGGACGGCAGTCGTTGTCGGCGGCGAACACGGCGACCGCTGGACGGGCGGCTTGTTCAGGCCGATCGGCGGCATGCTCCTGTCCCTCTTCAGCCGGCAGCGTTTTGTCATGTTCATGGCACGGCAGAACGCCGCAGACCTCGAGCGGCTGAGTGAATTGATCGCCTCGGTCGAGGTGGCACCGAGCATCGACCGGACCTACCCGCTGGAGCAGATGCCGACAGCAATCGGCCGCCTGGACGCCGGCGAAGTCCGGGGCAAAGCCGTCATCACCCTCTAGCCAGCGGCAGGCTTCCGCGCGGACCAGCAAAAAAGGCACCGCGGCTCCGACACACAACGCCAAACAGTGGCGCACACCACGGCCGGCGTCCCAGACTAGGAGCGTCACCCGTTTCGGCTGCACCGCGAAGGAGCCACGGCTATGCCCAACAATGCCCATCTGCGACTCAGACCCGTCCTCGAGATCCTGGCCGATGCGGCCGCCAACGGCACCCGCCCCGATGCCCGCGAGGTGATTAGCGAAGCGTTGCGCCGCGTACCGCCGACCGCCTTCGAACAGGAACTGCTCAGCGGCGGAGTGCCACGCGGCTTCAAGAACCTGACGACGGCCACCGCCCGGCTGGTCAAGGCGGGCTGGATGTCCAAGGGCCGCGGCGGATGGGCCATCACCGAAGACGGGCTGCGGGCCGTCGCCGCTTTCCCCAGCCCGTCCGAGCTGGCAGAAGCCCTCGACGCAGGAACCCCGCTGCCCGAAGCGCCGGCTCCGGCGGCGCATGTCAAGCTTGCCAACCCGCCGGAAGCGCCGGCCCAGGCGGCTGAAGCCCCTGCCCAAGTGACGGAAGCCCCGGTCGAGGTGGCGGAGTCCGGCCGCCCCACCGACCAGCCGGCGTCCGTAGCCGTCGTCGGGGACTTCGGTGTTTTACTGGGCGCCGACCGGGACTGGGATCCGGCCGCAAGCGCGGTCCAGATGCGCTTTGAGCCCGGCGACGGGCTGTGGCGGTTGGACGGCGAACTGCCTGCCGGGCGCTACGCCTTCAAGTTCGCGCTCAACGGTTCGTGGGAGGAAAACTACGGGGCCTACGGCCTCCTCGACGGAGCCAACCACGAGTTCCAGCACGACGGCGGTGCGGTCACCATCGCCTACGACCACAACAGCCGAGATCTGGCCCCGGCGTCCCAGCTGACTCCTGCCTGAGCCTGAACGGTCCGGCCGGGGAGAGTAATTCTTCCCGGCCGGATTCTTCTAGCGAGACGAGCTAGCGAGACGAGCCGCACCCGAGGTGAGGGACCAGGGGCAGCTGCGGCCCGCCGTCGTACTTTTTCTAGGCGCTGACCGGCTCCACGGAAGGCTCTGCCGGAACCCTTGACTGGTTCGTTCAGCAACTGCCACGATGTCTCACATGGCGCAGAGCTGCGCATCATGCGCAACTACTTCAGGTCCGGCTGGCGCCAGAACCTCGAAGGAGGAAGCACCCATGTCGGAGATTCTCGATTCGGGCTCCGCCCCGTTCAACGGCACAGCTTCACGCGTCAATCCCCACCCGGCCGTCACGCTCTACACCCGACTGCGCAAGTCCCCGTACTTTTGGAAGTCGCGGGAGCACGGCGTCGCGGCCTACAGCGTCTACAACCACACGTACCATCCGCGGCATTACGGCGACCCGGTCAGCGAGTACTGGTCGCTGCTGAACGACGTCACCCTGTGGGACGTCGGCGTGGAGCGGCAGCTGCAGATCAGCGGCCCGCAGGCGTTCGATTTCACCAACATGCTGACCCCGCGCGACCTGACCAAGTGCGCGGTGGGCCAGTGCAAATACGCCTTCATCACCGCGGCCGACGGCGGGATCATCAACGACCCGATCCTGCTGCGCGTGGAGGAGAACAAGTTCTGGCTGTCGCTGGCGGACAGCGACGTGCACCTGTGGGCCATGGGCCTGGCGCACGCCGGCGGCTGGGACGTCACGGTGGAAGAAGTGGACGTGGCCCCGGTCCAGGTCCAGGGCCCCAAGGCCAAAGGGTTAATGTCCGACCTGTTCGGCCCGCAGATCCTGGACATGCCGTACTACTACATGCAGCACCACACCCTGAATGGCATGGACGTGGTGGTCAGCCGGACCGGCTACACCGGCGAGGTTGGCTACGAGATCTAC
This sequence comes from Arthrobacter sp. Dra40, assembly GCF_059091905.1. Classification (NCBI taxonomy): domain Bacteria; kingdom Bacillati; phylum Actinomycetota; class Actinomycetes; order Micrococcales; family Micrococcaceae; genus Arthrobacter; species Arthrobacter sp. Dra40. The sequence goes on along the minus strand of NZ_JBNHHB010000008.1, from coordinate 45,515 downwards.
CTCTACAACGCCACGCAGAACGCCGGCCGCCTCTGGGACACCGTCTGGGAGGCCGGCCAACCGCACGACCTGCGCGTCATCGGCCCCTGCCACATCCGCCGGATCGAGGCAGGCATGCTCGCCTACGGCTGCGACATCACGCTCAAAACCAACCCGCTGGAGGTCGGCTACGACTACAACTGGATGGTGGATCTGGACCAAAAGGCTGACTTCGTGGGCAAGGAAGCGCTGGGCCGCATCCGCGAGAAGGGCATCGACCGGCTGCTGGTCGGCGTGGACATCGACGGTGAACCGCTGGGCAGCTACAACGACGGCTCCATGATCGAACCCTTCCCGGTCTCGGTCGGCGGCGGCGCGCACATTGGCGAAGTCACCAGCGCCTGCAACTCACCGCGGCTGGAACGCAACATCGGCCTGGCCATGGTGCCATTCGACCTCAGCGAAGAGGGCACGTCGCTGTCCATCCACACGCCCGAAGGGGTCCGCGACGGCACGGTGGTGCAGAAGCCCTTCTTCGATCCCAGCAAGGAGACACCCAAGGACTGACCCTGACCTTCCAAGCAACCCCGTACGACGGCGGAGCCCACCTCCGCGGGTGGGCTCCGCCGTCGTCGTGCCCGCCTTTTCGAGCCGCGCCTGCGGCGATACGGTCAAAGATATGGGAACTGACTACTTCGCCGGGGATGCCCGAACCAACCGCGAACGGATGCTGGCCGGCGACCTGTACCTCGCCGACGATCCGGAGAGCGAACGCCGGGCAAAGCGTGCCCTCCGGCTGGCCGACGACTACCACCGTGCGGTGGTGGCCGACGCGGACGGTGCGAGGTCGATCCTGGCCGAACTGCTCGGCGGCCTGGGCGACGACGCCTACGTGAAGCCGCCCCTGTTCGTCGACTACGGCGAACACATCTTCATTGGGCCCCGCACCTTCATCAACTACAACCTCACCGCTTTGGATGTCGCGGCCATCACCATCGGCGCCGACTGCCAGATCGGACCCAGCGTCCAGCTCCTGACGCCGACGCACCCGATCGAATCCCAGCCGCGCCGCGACAAGCTGGAGGCGGCCCAACCGATCACCCTGGGCGACAACGTGTGGCTGGGCGGCGGTGTGATTGTCTGCCCCGGCGTAACCATCGGCGATAACAGCGTGATCGGCGCCGGCTCGGTGGTCACCGGGAACATTCCGGCCAACGTGGTCGCCGTGGGCAGCCCGGCCCGGGTGGTGCGGGAAATCTGAGCGCCGTCCGGTCCCGCATGGCACGGAGTTCGGGCTGTTAGTCGGCGGCGAGCTCGCCGCGGACCAGGCGCCGGGCGACCTCGGTCAGCAGGTCCACGCCGCGCAGGGCGTCATCGTCGCGGGTGAATTCTGCTTCATTGTGCGAAATGCCCTCGACGCTGGGAACGAAGAGCATCACCGTGGGGACCACATCCTTCATGTTGGTGGAGTCGTGCCCCGCTACCGTCATGATCTCCGTGTGGCTGAAGCCGAGCTGCTCCGCGCTGGCGGTCCCCAGCGCCACTCCCGCGGGCTGGTAGGAAACCAATCCCCACCGGTGCGTCTGCTCCAGGGAGATGTCCGTCCGGGAGAGGGCCTCGGCGTCGGCGATGCGCTTGTCCAGCAAGTCCATGGCGCGGGCCAGCACCTCTTCGTCCGGCGAACGCAGGTCCAGGTTCATCACCGCCTGCCGCGCGATGGTCACCGGGGAGTTGGGCAGCACGTACATTTCGGACACCGACGTGTGCAGCTGCCCGGGCGCGAATTCGGCGGCGAGGTCGCGGGCGGCGGCAATCACCAGCGCAGCCCCGTAAAGGGCGTCCCGGCGGTCCTCCATCCGGGTGGAACCGGTATGCGACTGCGCGCCGTCGACCGTGACCCGGTACTTGCTAGCCGCCCAGGTACGGTCCACGATCCCGACCTGCGTGCCGGTTTCCTCGAGGTTCTTGCCCTGTTCGATGTGGATTTCGGCGTACCGGGCCACATCCGCCAGCACCGGGGCGCCGGCACCGGTGCCGCGGTCGCCCGCAGCCAGGGCTTCGACAACCGTTGTCCCGGCCGGGTCCGCCGTGGCGAGTGCGTGTTCCAGCGGGAGCTTGCCGGTGAACACTGAACTGCCCATCATGCTGGGCGTGAAGCGGCTGCCCTCTTCGTTGAACCAGTTGACCACGGCGATGTTGTACACCGGGTCGAGGCCGCCGGCAGCGGCCTCGGCCGCGACGCGGGCCGCCGCATGGGCCCCCGCCAGCACGCCGTAGGCGCCGTCGTACCGGCCGGCCAGCGGCTGGGAGTCCAGATGCGATCCGAGCAGTACATACGGAGCGCCGGGAACAACGTCAATGACGCCGAACTGGTTGCCCGCCGCATCCACTTTTTCGGCAAAGCCATGCCGGGCCAACCACTCGCCGAACCATCGGCGGGTGGCGTGGTCCGCCGTCGTGCCCGCCTGCCGGTCCACGCCGCCGCCGGCGGTCGCGCCGAAGCCGGACATGGTGGCGAAGTCGGCAAGAAATTCCTGGTTGGTGGTGCTCATCGGGTTTCCTCCCCGGTCGATGCCATCGCCGGATCCCGGATTTCCTGCGCCGGGAAGTCTTCTGCGCCAAAGCGGATCTCGCCGCCCACCATGGTGGCCAGCACCTGGGTGGCGCTGATCTGCGCTGGGTCGACGGCGGTGGGGTCCTGGTCCAGGAAGACCAGATCGGCCAGCATGCCCGGCACCAGCCGGCCCCGGGTCGCTTCCGTTCCGGTGGCGGCGGCGGAACCAGCGGTGTAGGCGTACAGCGCCTCGGCCCCGGTAATCCGCTCATTGGGACCATAGACCTCGCCGGAGGGGGTAAGCCGCTGGACGAACGACTGCATCACATCGAGCGGCCGGCCGTTGGAGACCGGGCGGTCCGAGCTTCCCGGCAGCGTGGCGCCGCGCTTCAGCAGGCCGTTGGCGGGGTAGGACGTCGCCGTCCGTTCCGGGCCGAGCAGCTTGGCCATGCCGTCGCCGAACTCGGTGATGAAGTGCGGCTGCGGGACCAGGACGATCCCGGCCGCAGCAATCCGGTCCAGCTGTTCGGGCCGGATGACGCCGCCGTGCTCGATCCGGTTGGGCAGCGGTTTGCGGCCGTACGTTTCCTGGGCTTCCGTGATGATGTCGATCGCGTGGTCCACGGCATGGTCGCCGATGGCATGCATCGCGATGGTCCAACCGGCCCGGTACGCCTCCAGTGCGGAGGAGCGCAGCTCGCTGGCGTCCATCTGCAGGTAGCCGTGGTTGTGCGGGCAGCCAACATACTCTTCGGTCACGTACGCGGTGCTGCCCAGCAGCGATCCGTCGCTGAAAATTTTCACTGGGCCGAGCCGGAGCCAATCGTCGCCCAGTCCGGTGCGGATACCGGCGTCGAGCCCCCGGGAGTCCGGATCGGCGTCGTGCCCCGGAACCCGGTGCAGGGCGTCCAGAACCATCATGGGCTGCATGCGCACGCTCAGCAGCCCCTTGTCGCGCGCGCTCTGGTAGGCCCCGAACTCGCGCGGCGAGTAGCCTATCCATCCGCCCGCAATGCCTGCGTCGGTGACGCTGGTGATGCCCTCGGTTAAGTAGTGGGACGTCGCCAACTCCAGCGCGCGCTCGATGGTGGCCAGCGGGTAGGGCAGCATGATGTCCTGCACCAGCCGCATGGCGTTCTCCTCCAGCAGTCCGGTGGGCCGGCCCGCAGCGTCTCTGGCCACGACGCCGCCGTCGATCGGCGCGGCCAGGTCCGCCCCCTGTTCCACGATCAGGTCGAGGGCGATGCCGTTGACATTGCAGGCATGGCCGGACGAGTGCTTGATCCAGACCGGGCGGCCGCCGGAGGCAGCATCGAGCCGGTCTCGGTCAGGCTGGGCGCCGTTGTGCAGCAGCGGGCTGTACCCGGAGGCCACCACCCACTCATCCTCCGCCAGCGATGCAGCGGCCTCGGCTATCACCGCATAGGCCTCTTCGAGGCTCGTGACGGACCCAAGGTTTGCTTCCATCAGGCCCAACCCGAACCACACGCTGTGGGCGTGCACGTCATTGAAGCCGGGGACAATCACGGCCCCTGCGGCGTCGACCACTCTTCGGGCACGGGGAACGCTTTGCTGCTCGACGTCGAGCGCCAGCACCTTGCCGTCGTGGATCAGCAGGCTTTCAGCCACCGGTTGTGCCGGATCCTGGGTCAGAATGCGGGCATTGCGGATCAACAGATCGACGAGCATGAGTCCTCTTCGTGCTTTCGCTGCGGCGTGCCCGGAGCGATCATGGCGGCCAAGGCGATGCCCGGCTGCCACCTCCCCATTCAACACTGGAGGATTGTTGCGCTCAATGTGTAAAAGACGCCACAATTTCCGAGGAATTTAGGCAATTGCATAAGATGGGCCCATGAGCGAGTCGCGCGTTGAAGTCCTTGCGAACGAAACCAGCCTGCCCCGGGACTTCAATCCAGACCCGTCCGCCGAGCCCCAGTGGATGGAGTTGATCCAGCGCCTGTGGCAGGAACGCGACTCCCTGGTCAGCGACTTCCTGGAGCGCTTCGCCACCATCTCCTACGAGGGAGCACTGGTGCCGGACGAGGATGTACACCGGACTGCGGCAGACACCATGGAGATGTTCCTGTACCTGTTGGCCGGGCTGGAACTGCCCCCTGGTCTTCAATCCCTGCCAAGAGACGTCGCCGCTCGCCGGGCGCGTCAGGGGGTTCCGCTGGAGGCCTTCCTCAGCGCGGTCCGCAACGACTTCAGGGTCTTGTGGAAAGGACTTGAACAGGTTGCACGGGGGCACGGCACCGGGATCCTCGTGGCCAACATGGATCGCGTCCTGGACACGGTGGAGAGTTACGTCAGCAGCATCCAGCAGGCCTTTTCGGAAGAAGAAGCCTTACTGGCCCGCAACAAACAGTTGCACCAGCAACGGCTGCTTTCGCGTCTGTTCAATACGGACACACGAAACACCGGGGAAATATCCGACATCGCCGCCGGCCTGGAAGTCCAGAGCTCGGACGTGTTCGAGCTGATGGCACTCACCAGGGAGGCCGTGGCGAAGCTACAGCGGCAGCCAGCGGCAGACCGTCAGACCTTCAGCTATGAACGCGCCGGGGCGCTGTACCTTTTCCGCGTAGTCCGCGCCGGTCGGACATGGCAGGACGACCCGCCCGAGTTTCCGGCGGGCTACGTCCCCGGCGTTGAAGGCCTGGCGGCGATTCCCCAAGCCGCGGCGTCAGCACTGGTCCTGGCCGCCAAGAACGGGGCGGAGGCGGGACTGGCCACGGTCGCTGGCACGTGGATGACTATCGCCCGGGACCTCTTGGAAAGTGCCCTCCCCGGGTTCTCACTTCCGGTCACCACCGCCCTGGACCACTGCACGCCGCACGAACGCCAGCGGTTGCTGCAGGTGGCACGAAGCTATGGCCGCACCGGGTCAATCAAGGAAACGGCGGAGGAACTGTACTGCCACCGGAACACAGTGGTCAACCGGCTGCATTCGCTTGAAGAGGTCATCGGGCTCGACATGACGGTGCCGGCGCAAGCCGCCCTGGCCTTGGTGGCCCTCGCCGACTACAAAACCGACACTTCCTTGTGAAAAAGCACAAGGAAGCCTTGTCAAGTCGGTGGGTATTGTCATTGTTTAGGTGATTGGCACTCCCTTACAGTCGAGAGGTACTTCACAGCTCTACCGCGGGATGTCCTCCGTTCAGGGTTATTAGAATTATCGGGCTGCCGCTGCCTCCATCGCGACGCCGGCCCCGCACAGCTTGAAAGGCAACCACGTGACGACGCCGCAATCTCTCAACACCCCCGGCGCTCCGCCGACAGTTTCCGGCAAGGACGCGGGCAAAATTGCCCGCGCTGCCTTCGTTGGGACAGCCCTTGAGTGGTACGACTACTACCTCTTCGGCACCGCCGCGGCTCTGGTGTTCAACCGACTCTTCTTCACGGATCTGGACCCCACCGCAGCCCTGCTGGCCTCCTTCGCCACCTTCGGCGTCGGCTTCGCGGCCCGCCCCATCGGCGCCGTCGTCTTCGGCTACATCGGTGACCGTTATGGGCGCCGTCCGGCGCTGCTGACGACGATCGTCCTGATCGGCGTCGCCACCGCCCTGATCGGCCTGCTGCCGGACTTCTCCACCATTGGCTTGGCCGCACCGATCCTGCTCGCCGTGCTGCGCCTGGTCCAGGGCCTGGCCGTTGGTGGCGAATGGGGCGGCGCGGTGACCATGGCCGTCGAGCACGCCCCGGCCGAAAAGCGCGGCCGCTACGCCGCCTTGGTCCAGATCGGTTCACCGGTCGCCACCCTGCTGGCCTCCGCCGCGTTCACGCTGGTGCTGCTGCTCCCGTCGGAGAGCTTCGATGCCTGGGGCTGGCGCATTCCGTTCCTGCTGGCCATTCCGATGCTGCTCGTCGCGCTCTGGATCCGGCTTAAGGTTGAGGAATCCCCGATCTTCAAGGACCTGCTGGCCCAAGAAGACACCGCCAAGGTGCCGGCGTTCGAAGTCTTCCGCCACGCCGGCGGCCGACTGGTGGTTGCCGTACTCGCCGCACTGCTGGGCGTGGGCGGCTTCTACATGATCACCACCTTTGCTGTGAGCTACGGCGCCAACACTTTGGGTGTGGACCGCAACGTCATGGTCAACGCCACCCTGGTAGCCGCCGTCGCCCAGATCATCGTCACCATCCTGATGGGCCGGCTGGCCGAGAAGGTCGGGCCGGGCAAGGTCACCGTCTGGGGCGGACTCCTCACCGCGGTGCTGGCCTTCCCGATCTTCGCGATGATCGACACCAAGTCGCCGCTGCTGATCACCCTGGCCATCACCTTGGGCATCATGCTCATTGCCGTGGCCTACGCCGTCAACGGCGCCCTGCTGACCGAACTGTTCCCGCCGAAGCTGCGCTACTCCGGTGTGGCCCTGGGCTACAACATCGCCGGTGCCACCAGCGGCTTCATGCCGATGATCGCCACCGCCATGCTCGGTGTCTCCGGCAATGCGTCCTGGGGCGCGGCGACGATCCTGGCCATTATCGCGCTGCTGACCGCCCTCGGCGGATTCCTCGGAGAGCGGATGCGCGTCCAGGACAAGCGGATCGTGGCCGACGCCTAAACCTCAACAATGCCCGCCCCAACCGGGGCGGGTCCCGGCGGCCCAGTTGCACCGCCGTCGAAAGCAGCACTCTCCATCCGAGCGGGAGCCGCCCGACCAGGCGGCTCCCCTCGTCATATCAAGGAGCTTTGCATGATTACCGAAGAACAGTCCCGGCGTATCCTCGAGGCAGTCGACGCCGCTTTCGACGCACAACTGGCCTTTACCCAGGAACTGGTGAAGCACCCGTCGCTGCGCACCCAGGAAGGCAGCGCCCAGGACCTGCTGCACTCGGCGATGGCCGAGCGCGGGCTGGACATGGACCGCTGGCAGCTTGATCCTGACGAGCTCGCCACGCACCACGGCTTCGGGCCGGTCACCGTCTCCTACGACGACGTGACGAACGTCGTCGGGACCTACCTCCCGGCAGCCGAGGCCGGCCGCTCGCTGATCCTGAACGGGCACGTCGATGTGGTTCCGGAGGGGCCGGAAGCGGCCTGGTCCCGCTCCCCTTGGGACGCCCCCATCATTGACGGCTGGTTGTACGGCCGCGGCGCCGGCGACATGAAGGCCGGACTGGCCGCCAACCTCTTCGCGTTCGACGCCGTCCGGGCCGCCGGTCTTGAACCGGCGGGCCGTATCCATTTCCAGTCCGTCGTCGAAGAAGAATGCACCGGCAATGGTTCTTTGTCCGCACTCATGCGCGGCTACCGGGCGGACGCGGTGATCATCCCGGAGCCCGAAGAGGACATGCTGGTCCGGGCCAACGTCGGGGTGATCTGGTTCAAAGTGCGGGTCACCGGCAGCCCGACCCATCCGCGCGAGATGGGGACCGGGTTCAACGCCATTGACGCCGCCTATACCGCCATGACCGCGCTGCGCGAAGTCGAGGAAAAGTGGAACGCCGACCGCGGCCGGCACCGCTTTTTCGAGGACCTGGAGCACCCGATCAACTTCAATTTCGGTCAGATCGCCGGCGGCGACTGGCCCTCCAGCGTTCCCGCGTGGTGCGAATTCGATGTCCGGGCGGCCATTTACCCCGGCATTCCGGCTGAACAAGCCTGGACCGAACTGCAGGAATGCCTCGCCCAGCTTCGCACCGGTCCGGCGGCCATCCACGCCGTCGCCACCAAGACCGGATTCTTTTCCGAAGGATACGTCCTGGAACCGGGCAGTGACGCCGAGTCCCTGCTGGAGAGCACGCACCAGCAGGTCTTCGGCACGGAGCTTGGCAGCTTCACCACCCCGGGGTACCTCGACGGACGCGTCTTCACGCTGTACGCGGACACTCCCACGCTGGTTTACGGACCGGTCTCGGAAGCGATCCACGGCTTCGACGAGCGTGTGTCGGTTGAGTCAGTCCGTCGGATCACCCAAAGCATCGCGCTGTTCATCGCCAACTGGTGCGGGGTGGAAGAGCGGGGATAGGATCCCCAGCCGCCGACACCGGTTCCGGCCGGCGTTGGCGGCAGCCGCCTAGCTGGACCGTTTCCGGACAAACTCCGGCAACTGCCGGCCTTCCCACCAGCTGATCGCTTGATTGATCAGCCACCCGAGCACCAGCGACACGGCGATGGCCAGCAGTACGGCGAACTCTGTGGACAGCTGGGGCCAGGCACCGGAGAGCGCGCCGACGCCCACGCAGTAGGCGGACCACAGCACACCGGCAATGACGGAATGTGCCAGGAACCGTTGGCCAGGCTGGGGAATCATCCCGGCAGCCACATTGAGTGTCAGCCGCCCCAAGGGAACGAACCGGGACGTCATCACCAGCGGCAGGCCCTTGCGCCCCAGCCTGGTCCGGGCGGCGCGGAAGGCGGACTGCCGGTGTTCTCCGGAGAAGATCCTGCGCTCCGCGAGGTTGAAGTGGCGCACCAAGACGAAGGTGGCAGCGTCACCTGCCACCGCCCCGGCCAGCATGGCTGCCGCCAGCAGGTAGGGGTTGAGTTCGTCCGTATGCACCGACAGCGATCCCAGCGCCACAAACAGCGTGGTGCTGGGCACCGGAGGAACCATGGCGGAAACGGTCACGAATAACGTGCCGGCGAGGTAGATCCACCAGTAATCCAGGCCGCGCAACAGTTCGCCGAGTTCATCCATCCCTCCATCCTGCCCGAAGTCCACGAAGCGAAAGTTCGGACGGATTCTGCACGGGCGATTCGGCGGCCCTGTTGCCTAGACTTAGCCCATGAGCAACATGGAGACCGCACCAAAGGAAGTCGTCTGCACGTTGGAAGCCGACACCGCCGACGTGGAAGTCCTGGCTCCACGGGACGTGCCGCTGGGCGGGATCCGCGCCATGAACGTCCGCCGGACCCTGCCGCAGAAACGGCGCAGCCTGATCGGTGCCTGGTGCTTCCTGGATCATTACGGCCCGGATCTTGTCTCACAAAGTGGCGGCATGCAGGTTCCCCGCCACCCGCACACCGGCCTGGCCACGGTCAGCTGGCTCTTCTCTGGAAAGATCGCGCACCGTGATTCAGCCGGGTTTGAGGCGATCGTTCGTCCGGGAGAAGTGAACCTGATGATTGCCGGCCGCGGCATCTCCCATCAGGAATTCTCGACGCCGGACACCACTTTCCTGCACGGCGCGCAGCTGTGGTTCGCCCTTCCGGACTCCACCCGGAACATGCCGCCGACGTTCGAGCACTACGTGCCGGAACCCGTCGCCGGTGACGGAACCGAAGTGCGGGTGTTCATCGGCTCCTTGGCCGGTTCCACCTCGCCGGTCCGTACGCACACCCCGCCGCTGCTTGGCGCCGAGGCGCTGCTTCGGGCCGGATCGCGGCTGGAACTCGACCTGGACGCTGATTTTGAGCACGGCATCCTGCTGGATACCGGCGACCTTCGGCTGGACGGGGACCAAGTACCCGTAGACCATCTCGTCTACCTCTCCCCCGGCCGCGGCCGCGTGGTGCTGGAGGCGGGGGATGTCCCGGCACGGGTGCTCTTGATCGGCGGCGAGCCGTTGGGCGAGCAGATCATCATGTGGTGGAACTTCGTGGGGCGCAGCCACGACGAGATTGTCGCCTACCGTGCTGCCTGGCAAGCCGAGATCGACGTGGAACCGGCCCCGGAACCAGCCGGTGGCGCGTACCCGGACGGCGCCCCTTATCCCCGGTTCGGGCCGTACCCTGAGGGGATGCCGGTCCCGCTCCCGGCGCCAACACTGCCGACCGTCCAGTTGCGCCCCCGCGGCTGAAATCCACGAGCCACCGCCGGCTGACAATCACCAGACCGCGGCCGACACCTACAGGAGACAACATGGAATCCGAATCGGCGATCACCGTCCGCCCCAACGCCGAACGCCACCGCTACGAACTGGTCGATGGAGACAAGGTCATCGGCAAGGCCCACTGGCTGCCCTTCGAGGGCAGTGATGGTCCGGAACGGATCTTCTTCCACACCACCGTCAAGGAGGAATACTCCGGCCAGGGGCTCGCCGGACGCTTGGCCCGGTATTCGCTCGACGACACCATTGCCGCCGACTTGGCGGTGGTCACCGTGTGCCCCTATTTCACGTCCTACGTGGAAAAGCACCCGGAATACCGGCCGAATACCGTGCCCGTCCGCCCGCAGCATCTCCAGGCGGTCGCCGAGCTCTCCAGCTAAACGGGAATCCGTCCTTCACCCGGATCTCCACCCTTGAGCCATGCCCTGCGTTCCAGCATGCGGACCCGTCGGAACTCCCTCCGGTGCCCGCCAGTTGTTAAGGCGAGAGATGGTCACCGTGTCCCGGTTTTGATCCCGGGCAGGCAAGGAGCACGACGTGGGAATGTTCGACAAGCTGGTCCAAAAGGGCAAAACCATGGCGGTCCAGTATGCCAAAGAGCAGCTGGCCCAGCGCACCGGTCAGCAGCGCCAGGACCGGCCGCAGGACTCGGGGAACGGCTACGGCCAGCAACCCGGATACGGATACGGACAGGACCGCGGTGGGCAGCGCCGCGGATACGGCGACGGCGGCTACGACCGCCGCGGCAATGACGACGGCCAGCGGTATCCGTCCGCGCCGCAGCCCCACGGCGGCAGGCCCGGCCAAGGCGCCGGACGCGACGCCGACCAGGCGGCCATCGCCAAGTACAAATACATGCTCCACACTGCTCCACCGCAGGATATGGAGCGGGCCCATGCCGAAGCCTTCGCCCGACTGACCCCGCAGCAGCGTGCCATGCTCCGGGATGACCTAAACAGCCAGCTTCCCGCCTCGGAGCAGGCCGCCTCCGACCAGCCGGAAACCTTGGCCCGGACCGCAACCCGCGCCGAGGTAGCCCGGCCCGGCTTCATGGAAAAGATCCTCGGCCAGAGCCGATCGGGACGCGGCGGCGGCCGCATGGCAGCAGGAGCCGCCGGTGCCGCCGGCGGCTTGGGTGCCGGGCTGCTGGCCGGTGTGGCCGCCGGCTTCGTCGGTTCGGCCATCGCGGGTCCCCTGTTGGACGGGTTCTCCGGAATCGGCGAGGGAGTTGCCGGCGCGGCGGAAGGGATCGGCGATAGCGTTGCGACCGCCGGGGAAGGCTTTGCGGAGAACGCGGGCTTCGGTGGCCTCTTCGGCGACGGCGCCGGTGGCTTCTTTGGCGACGGCGCCGAGGGCCTCGGTGACTGGGAAATCTAACTACGCCACCGGCCGGCCGCTGAGGGCAGGCAGGGTTACCGCGCGTTTCGGTTCGCAGTAGCCTTGCGGGTGTCGGGCTGCCTCCTCCGGCGCCCGCGCCCAATGGATCAACCGCAACGGGCCGGTCCGCGCCGGCCGCCGGGAAGGAAGAATCCCATGCCCACGTACAAGATCGGCTACTTCGTCGGCAGCTTGTCCAGCACGTCCATCAACCGAACGCTCGCGAAGGCTCTGATCAAGCTGGCTCCGGACACTCTGGACTTCAACGAAATCCCCATCAGGGACCTGCCCCTGTACAGCCAGGACTATGACGACAACTATCCGCCCGAGGGCAGGGCGCTGAAGGAAGCCATCGAGGCTTCCGACGGCATCTTGTTCGTCAGCCCCGAGTACAACCGCTCCATTCCGGGTGCACTGAAGAACGCCATCGACTGGGGCTCCCGGCCGTGGGGAACCAACTCTTTCGCCCGCAAGCCCACCGGCATTGTCGGGGCCTCCCCCGGCGGCATCGGCACCGCCGTGATGCAGTCCTCCATGCGCGGTGTCCTGAGCTTCCTGGATGCTCCGCAGCTGAACGCCCCTGAGGTCTATATCGCCTTCAAGCCGGAGGTGTACGGGGAGGACGGCGAGGTCAAGGACGAATCGACAAAGGGCTTCCTGAGCCACTACATGGCGGAGTACGGCGCGTTCGTCGAACGGGTCCTGGACGTCAACGCCCCCGGTCACATCGGCGACCCCGACACCGAAAAATAGCTCCAGCAGCTCGTGGACTGAGTGATGCCCCCCCAGACCTGCCGGGTTCAGGGGCATCACTTGGTCCAAGACCGCTCAGTCGTAAGTTTCCGGCCCCGGCTCGTCGGATTCGTCGATCGCCTCGGAGGCACCGCCGTCGTCGTTGTCCTCCTCACCCGGCGGCGGGCTGACGAGGAGCGCCGTCCCTTCGTAGGGCCCCAACTGCAGGTAGAAACTGTGCAGGTCGTCCACGGTACCGATGGCCTCGCCGCTGAACGCGTCGGTCACTTCCGACCCCAACTGCAGCGCTTCGGAACGGACCGTGCCGGCCATCTCCTGCCCGGAGAAGTTCAGCACCGTGACCTCCTGCCCGCCGTCGACCAGCTGGTGCACCATCACCAGCATGCCGCGCTGGGAGACGTCGGGGACGTCGATGAGCGCGCTCTTGGCGATGCCGTACTCGTCGCGGACCTCCAGTATCCGCGTCAGCTGCCGCGCGAAGGAAGATTCGTCGTCGAGCTGCTCGGGCAGCGTGCCGTACAGCGCCCGCGCCATGGGCATGCCGGCCGTCGACTTCTCCGCCGACGGATCGAAGCCCATCAAGTCGTGCGCGCCGCGGTTGATCCAGCGGGTATCCCCGCGGGACATCAGCCGAGCCACCTTGCTGCGATCCAGCGGAAGGATCCCGCAGAGGTCCCAGCCGGAGAGCGCAAAAACACCGGGCTGCAGTGCGTTGTACATGGCCAGCAGCAGGTGGACCTTCCGGACCTCCGCCGCCTGTTCCTCGGTGATGGAGTCCAGCTCGGTGATGCCCAGCACCGCGGTGATCACGCTGGCGGTGGTGCAGGCGATGCCGTTGGCGGTGAAGACCAGGTTGTAGGGCGCGGCCTCGCCGGTGATCCCGTCCCGCAGCGTCTGCTGCACCTTGTGGGCGAGCTCGGCGCCGGTGAGCTCCTCGCCGTCGAGCTCGTAGAGGTCGTCCTTGTGCTTGGTGGTGAAGTGCACCAGTTCGTAGGTCAGCTCGTCGTGGTTCTGCAGCGCGTGCACCAGCGAGGCCTGGTCGATGCCGATCTCCATGGCCAGCCGCAGCGTCAGCCGGAGGAACTCCGTATCCGCGGTGACCAGGGCGTGGTGGTACGCCGGACGGGTGACAAAGTCGTAGGACAGATCCGGGCCGGTTTCGGACGTGGCCTTGATGTCGTCGATGCTGAGGTTCAGTTCCTGGAACGTGAAGGCGCCGACCTTGCGGACCATGCTGCCGATGATCTGGTTGGCCGCCGCGGAGAGCGGATGCCCTTCCGACCAGCCCGGCGTTTCCTCCGCGCTTTTCTCCACGCCCAGAAAGCCATTGGCGTCCAGCCGCAGCGCCCCGGTGCCCAGATCCACCAGCGAATGCAGCGCGTCGCCCATCACCAACCGCATGCCGGAAAAGGTGGGATCCAGCCAGTTAATGGACGGCTGGCCGGCCTTGAAATAGTGAAGGTACACCCAGCGGTGGGGCTTGCCGTGCGTGTCCAGGACCGGCGGTGTGGCGCTCCAGTTGGTTTCCTTCACGCCGGGCTCGTAGAAGATGACTCGCTGAAGCTCGCCGATAATGTACCCGGCCCGCTGGAGGGCGCGCTCGGTGGCGACGTCGATATTGACCGAATCCTCGCCCTCCGGCACGTCGGGCAGCAGATCCCAATCGGATTCGGGAATGTCGATCATGTGGTAAATGCCCGGGTAGTCGCGGAAGTTCATCTCCGCCAAGCGGAAGTCCGCGCCCTTACCGGTGTGGCCCGGCACAATGTCGTCCACAATGGTGCCGCCGTGCTCGGTGGCGACTTCGCACATGCTCCGGAACTCGTCCTCGGTGCCGAACAGCGGGTCGATCGCCATGCTGATCCGGTCGAAATGCCCGTCCACGCTGGGCGTGTGGTCCCAACCGGTCAGGCCGCCGGCCAGCTTCACCGGGCCAATATGGATGGCCTTGATCCCAATCTGTTGGAACGCCTCCCACAAGTCCGAGTCGCCCAGCGCCGCCAGGAACGTCTGCCCGGGACGGGTGATCAGGGACAGCGGGTAGGCCGTGAACCAGACCGATGCCTTCTCCACCGCGGCCCTCGGATCCGGGTAGGCGTAGGGGTTTTGCCACATGCTGGCCTGCCCTGACAGCTGCCGCGCCAGCACCTTGGCATCGCCCAACATGGACTGGTTGCGCAGCCACTCCACGTAGACGCTGTTCCGCGCATCCGGGTCGAACGGTGGCCGGCCGGGCATAAAGTGCCGGCGCCGGGCGGTCGGCCGCAGCGAGCGCGGGCGGGCCGGGTAAAACGCCTCGTCGAACGTAATTTCCGGAACCTGCGGTTCGGCCTCGGGCTCGACGGCGGTGCTGCCGCCGTCAGCGGCAGGATCACCGCCGTTGTTGGAGGCGGGGTCACCGCCGTAGTCAAGGTAAGTGCTGTCAAGGACGGGCTCGGGCCTAGGAACCGAATTGTTCATGGCGTCATCTCCTTCGTGCTCGACTGCTGGAATAATCCAGACCGGTTTGCTTCCAACACTGCCAGACGGGCGGGGCCATCACTACCCCCGCGCCACCTCAAGGACCGCTAAGGCAGCCTGAAGATCCAGCATGAGGTGGATCACCACCAGGTAGGGCAGCAGCGACGGCCGGCGCCGCAACACCCAGCTGAGCAGCAACGCGAAGGGCAGGAACATCAGCCCCCGCCACAGCAGGTAAGTGGTGTCGAAGAGCACCGGGAGCGTGATGTGCTGCAGGGCATGAACGAGCGCCGGGACCAACACCACCAGCCAAACATGCCGGGACAGCTGCGCCAACCGCGGCTGGAGGTAGCCATAGTAGGTGGGCAGCTCCGCGAGCGCTGTGGTCACCGGAAACAGCACGACGGCGGTGATCGCCGCCCAGAGTGGGAGCGGCTGGACCAGCAGCGCGTAGCTGGCCTGCGGATCGCCGTACAACCAGGACGCCAGCACCATGTTGGTTCCCGCGGCGAGCGCCCCGCCAGCCAGCGTGACCAGCAGCAGGCGCCAGAGGTCGCCCTTCCAGCTGCCCCGGTCCGGGCGGTAGAAGCCGGCCAGGCCGGCACCCTCGCGCCGGAGCAGCGCCTGCAGCAGGCCCAGACTGACCAGGTTGGCTAGAACAGCTGTCAACGGCCACCAGGCAGCGGAAGCAGCCCAAGGAGCGGGGTTTCCGGCGGCGGCCAGCAGCAGTGCCGCCACCACTTGGAACACGGCAAAGAGCACTAGGCGGGACAGCAGCAGCCCGGCCACCAGCGTGCCCGGCAGGTCTGCTGCCCGCCGAGACGTTACCGGTGTGCCCGGCGGCGCAGTCATGGCGTAAGACATTCGATACTCCTCAGTGAATACGGTGCGAACGGATAATGCGCGATACTCGGGCCGGGACAGGCCGCCGCGTCGGCCAACTGCTGCCGGCGCGCTCTACTGGCGCTCTACGGGCGGGCTTCGGCGGCGGCCTGCTCCACCTTGGCCAGGAGTTCCGCGAGCTGGCCGCGCTCTTGCTTGCTGAGGCCAGCCAGCAGGGTGTGCTCGGTTTCCACGTGGTCCGGCAGCGCCCTATTGACCAGTTCCAGGCCGGCCTCGGTGAGGGTCACTTGCTTCCCCCTGCCGTCCTTGGCGTCCTTGCTGCGCGTGACCAGCTGCCTCTCTTCCAGCCGGTTCAGGCGCTGGGCAATGGCAGCAGAGGTCACCATGGCGGTCTGGGTCAATTCGCGGGGACTGAGCGCATAAGGCTTTCCGGACCGCCGCAGCGTTGCCAGTACGTCGAAACTGGCCGAGTCCAAATCGTGGCGGGCGAAAGTCGCGGCGAGGACCGCATCGATTTTTCTGGCCGTCCGGGAAATCCTGCCGACCACAGCCATCGGCGAGACGTCCAGGTCGGGCCGCTCCGCAGCCCACTGTCTGAGAATCCGCGTTACCTGATCTTCCATGCCGCTCAGCATAGACTATTGCTAAGCACTTAGCTATATTGACTAAGTGCTTAGCAATAAATGGGTCATCCTGACAGCGACTGCCCTCGCCCCGCTGACCTGGGGAACCACGTATGCGGTGACCACCGAGCTCCTGCCGCCGGACAAACCATTCCTGGCCGCCGCGCTCCGGGCGCTGCCAGCCGGACTCATCCTGCTCGTGGCTGCGCGCCAGCTGCCGCGGGGCGCCTGGTGGTGGAAAGCGGCCCTCCTCGGCGCGCTGAACATCGGAATGTTTTTCGCACTGCTCTTCGTCGCCGCGCACCGCCTGCCCGGCGGCGTGGCCGCGACCATCGGCGCCGTCCAGCCACTGCTGGTGGCGGTCCTGGCCTCGCGTTGGATCGGTGAGCGCTTGACCACCGCCAAGGTTGCCGCCGCAGCTGCGGGACTGGCCGGCGTGGCGCTGCTGGTTCTCCAGTCCCAGGCCAGGCTCGACGCCGTCGGCGTGGCGGCGGCCTTAGGCGGAACTGCCTCAATGGCCGCAGGCCTGGTATTGACCAAAAAGTGGGGGCAGCCGGCCACCTCGCTGGCCGTCACCTCGTGGCAATTGACGGCCGGCGGTCTACTGCTGGCCCCCTTGGCCCTGTACGCCGAGGGCCCGCTGCCTGCGCAGCTGACCGGGCCGAACGTGGCCGGGTACCTGTACCTCTCTCTAGTGGGCACAGCGCTGGCGTATGCACTGTGGTTCCGCGGCTTGCAGAGGCTGCCGGCATTCAGCGCGTCACTTCTGGGCTTATTGAGTCCGGTCGTAGCCACCGCCACAGGCTGGCTGCTCCTCCACCAGCAGCTTTCCCTCGGCCAGACGGCCGGCGCCCTGCTGATCCTTGGCACACTGGTGGCCGCCAATCTGCGGCGAAGGACGACGGCGGAGCACGCACCCGCCGTCGCCACCTGCGGGACAGCTCCCACACACCGAGCCGGCGCCGCCGGTAGCGGTGCTCCGCTATTCCGGCACCCTAGCGGCGGGGGATAGCCCGGCTAAATAGGGTAGGTCTACCCTCTTGCCCTTTCCAGCCTAGCTGCAACATAATGGCTCGTAGCCGCACGCGCCCCACGAACTGGAACCCTCAGTTCCGGCCGTACGGTGTTTGGGGGAAGGACGGTGCGCTATGCGTACTCGTCGGTTACTAATCTTGACTACTGTCTTGGCTCTTGCCACCGCCGGGTTCGTGCCCAGCGCCCAGGCCGCCAATAATTGGACCCAGAGCGAGGCACGGGGACCCAACCACACCAGCCGCGTGGTGCTGACCTATGATGACTGTCCCAGAAGCCTGACCGCCTTCAAGAAGGTAGTCAAATACGCAAAAAAGAAAAACATTGGACTCGTCCTCGCGCCCACCGGCAAATGTTTGCAGCAGTACAAAAAGAAATACGGCGTCGACTTGGCGAAGCTGGCCCGCTCGCACGGCCAGTACGTCATTAACCACAGCATCAATCACCGCAAGGATATGAAGACGCTCAGCTGCTCCGCGGTGGCCCGCGAACTGCGTGCTCCCGGGGTGGTGACCAATTATGGCCGCCCGCCGCATGGCCGGATCGATGATTCGGTCCGCTGCGGCTACCGAAAGGTCGGCATGAAGCCGTGGCTGTGGACCGGCAGCACCGCTGACTTCACGGGCAAGACAAAAGCGCAGGTGGTCTCCAGCGCGGCGAAGATTGCCACCAAGGGCGGCACCATTCTGATGCATATGCAGTGGAACGGTTTCAATCCGGATGCCATCAGCAAGATCAAATCCAAACTGGCCGACCGCGACCTCAAGGTATGCCGGGCCTATCGCGGCAAGGACAACAAAGGCTCAGTCATCACCAGTCCTGTGAGGCTGCCGTCCAAGCTGCCCTGCTAGCTGGCCCGGGCGCTGCGGTTCTCGTAGATGTACTCGGCAGTCACGAGGATCGGCAGATGGTCCGACTGGCCGCGCGGCAAGGTTTCCACGTTCTGAATGTCCAGTCCCAAAGAGGTGGCGAAATCGAAGTGGCCGCGGAATAGCTTGTAGCGCGTGTAGGTCCTGCGGTTGCTCAAGGTCAGGGCGTAGCCGGATTCCTTCAGGTGCTCAACCAAGTTTTTCGTGAAAAACGGGTAATTGAAATCGCCCACCATCAACGTCATTTGTTCGCCCTCGCCTCCCATGCGCAGCAACGCTTCGTGGCCCGCCTTGATCTGGTGCCTGCGCAGGGAGTTGGTGGCCGTTAGCGGTGCGGCGTGGAAGTCGCCGACAACGATTTCATGCTGGGTTTCGTTGTCCACCATTTTGACTCCGAGCAGCCGCTCATGGGCCGGCGCGAGCACGTAATCGTGTAGCGATTTCTTCAGTTCGAAGGTATTCGTATCTACGGCGGAGAACCTGTTCCCGTCGTAATAGATGGCCAGGCCAAGTCTGTTCCCCTTGGTCGAATCGGCCAACTGCAGATGGCCCAGTTTGTCCGGGAGCTTCTCAGTGTCCGCTTCCTGCAGGCACATGACGTCTACATCGTAGCGGTCGGTCAGGTCTTCGAGTTCCTCGCTCGCACTGTGCTTCCGGAGGTTGTAGCTAATGGCTTTCAGCAAGGGATCACCCTTCCAAGGCGGCGGTAGTTGTTGCCTGCGGCCCATCCTACCGAGCCAATCTGGGTGATCCACACAGGGTCCATCTGCCCGCGTCATGTAGGCAGCGCATTCAAGCCATCCCAAGGTGCAAACCCAAGAGCGTGACTCTTCGGCCATGGCGCCATGGCTGGTGCGGCGCGCGATCCCCTCAGGTGCCGCAGAAAGTCCGGTAAGCGCCGAAATCTTCCGGCGGCGCGGCGGCATAGCGCTCCAGCCCCGGACGCTCGTCGTAAGGACGGGTCACCGCGTAAAGGAGGCTGCTCAGCGGGTCCAGGTCCCCTTCCTCAGCGGAGGCAAGCACCTCCTCGACCAGGTGGTTGCGTGCGATGTAGACCGGATTGACCCGGTCCATCAGGCCTGCATCCGGTCTGAACGGATGCCAACGTCCCACCCAGTCATCGAACCCTTCCGGGTTGGGGAACAGGCGCCGCGCCGCCTCAACATGGCCGCGGGCAGCCGCACCGAGGCTGCGGAAGAACGACGTGTGGTCCACTTGGCCCTCCTGGAGCAGTGCAAACAAGTCATTGACCAGTCTTGATGCCGCTGCGGGATCGACGTCGCCGTGCAGGCCGATCTTGGCCCGCGCTCCCTCCGACCACAGGGCGCTGTACTCGCTCCTGAAGGCGCCCAGTGCTTCTGACGCGAGTGCGACCGCCTCCTGCTGGTCGTGATGCAGGATCGGCAGGAGGGACTCGGCAAAACGGGCGAGGTTCCACTCGGCTGCGAGGGGCTGGTTGGCATACGCGTAACGGCCGCCCTCGTCGATCGAGCTGTAGACCGAGGCGGAGTCGAAGGCATCCATAAAGGCGCAGGGGCCGTAATCGATGGATTCACCGGAGATGGTCATGTTGTCCGTGTTCATCACCCCGTGCACAAAGCCCACCAGCATCCACTGCGCCACCAGCGAGGCTTGGGCGGCTATCACCGCTTGGACCAGCGCCAGATAGGGGTGCTCTGCCTCGGCAGCGGCCGGATAGTGTCGGGCAATCGCATGGTCGGCGAGTCGGCGCAGGAGACCGTCGTCGCCCATGGCCCGGGCGTACTGGAAGCTGCCTACCCGCAGATGGCTGCTGGCCACCCGGGCAAGAACTGCTCCCTGCAATTGAGTGTCGCGGTAAACCGGCAGCCCTGTGGCCACTACTGCAAGGGAGCGCGTGCTGGGAATGCCCAAGGCATGCATCGCTTCGCTGACTACATACTCGCGGAGCATCGGCCCCACCGCGGCTTGGCCGTCACCCCTCCGGGCGAACGGCGTTGACCCGGAACCCTTAAGGTGCAGATCGCGAAGGCTGCCACTGCTATCGGTCAGCTCACCCAGCAGGAGAGCCCTCCCATCGCCCAGCCGGGGAGCGTACCAGCCGAACTGGTGACCGGCGTAAGCCTGTGCGACAGGAGTGGCGCCGGCGGGGACGACGTTGCCGGTCAGCAGGTGCAGTCCATCGGGGCTGCGCAGGACGGCCGGGTCAAGCCCCAGCTCGACGGCCAGCGGCTCGTTTAGGATCAGCAGCCGCGGGTCCGGGACCTCCTGTGCCCGCCATGGAATGGCCAACTCCGCAAGCTCGCGGGCGAAGCGACCATCAAACTCCACTGTTGATTGTGCTAAAGCAATCATCCTTCAAGAATATCTACCACACCATAGACGGCGTCACCCGACCCCCTCTGAGGCCAGACCCCACAGGAAGGCCACCATGAACACCAAAATCCTTGACATCCTCAACCGGGCCGGAGAAGAGATGGTTTACATCGGGCCGGACCACCCCACGTACGAGCTGCTGGCCGGGCTGGTGGCTTCCGTACACCAAGCCTGGCAGGAAGGCTATGACCATGGCCGCCATGGGGGTACCAATCAGAATCCTTACCAGGGCTACTGAAAACAGGCAGCACTTACCTCTAGCACTCCCTCCGCAGATAGGTAAAGCTGATGGAGGGGAATCAGTGCCTGCCCACCCGATGCCGCCGTTCTCCTTCGGCAGGGACGGCCACGGCCTGATCAGCTCCTGCTTCCGGCATGGGACCGGAGGACAAACACAGAGAGGTGTTGTGAGATGACTGATTTGGCAAGCACACCGGGCAAAACCACCCAAGTCACTACGGGGCTCTACATTGGGGGTGAAGTCCGGGACACCGGCGAGACCTATGCTGTGGCGGACCCTGGCAAGCCGGATGTCGTGGTGGGCTACGCCGCTGCCGCCTCCAAACAGGATGTGGCCGACGCCGTAGCCGCCGCGAAGTCTGCCTTCCCGGCTTGGGCTTCCCTCGGCGCGAAAGAGCGGGCGGCTCAGCTTGCCGCAGCGATCGAAGGCCTCGCGGACCTGCGGGACGAGGACGCGGCCATCCTGTCGCAGGAAAACGGCAAGATCCGGATGGAGGCCTGGGTGGACGCCCTGGTCTTCGACATCCGCTTCCAGTTGGCGCTTTCGCTCGCCGATCAAGTGGACCAGGGCAAGGTGCTCGAACCGGCGCCGGGCATTCCGGTGACCACGTCCGTGGCCTACCAGCCGCTGGGCGTGGTGACCGTCATCGTCCCCTTCAACTGGCCCATCGCCATCCTCGGCGCCTCGCTGCCGCATGCCCTGCTGGCAGGCAACACCGCAATCGTGAAGCCGCCACCCACCACGCCACTGGCGATCACCCGGGTGGTGCAGCGCGTGGCGGAGAAGCTACCGCCGGGCGTGCTGAACATCGTCACCGGCCACGACAGCGAGATGGGCGGCCTCATCGAGAACGACGACGTGGCGAAGGTCTGCTTCACCGGCAGCGTCGGCGGCGGCAAGAAGATGATGGAGATGGCCTCCAAGAGCCTGACCCGTGTCACGCTTGAGCTCGGCGGCAACGACGCAGCGGTCTTCCTCGACGACGCTATTCTGGACGACACGCACTTGGATCGGCTGTATGCGGCAGTCTTCGATACCACCGGGCAGATCTGCATGAACGCCAAGCGTATCTACGTGCACCGCTCGCGGATGGACGAACTGGTGGCCGGGCTGTCCTCCCGGCTGGAGAAGGCCGTCATCGGCTACGGCCTGGACGAAGGCACCACCATGGGCCCGCTGCACCAGCCCGCCCAGAAGACGTTCGTCGAGGAACTCATCGCCGAAGCCAAGGAAGCCGGCGCAGACGTCCGCGAGTTCGGCGAGCTGCCCTCCGACCCCAAACTGCAGGGCGGCAACTTCCTGAAGCCGGCGCTGGTGGTGGACCCGGCACCCGACCTCCGCGTGGTCACCCAGGAACAGTTCGGCCCGGTCATCCCGATCATCCCCTTCGATACCGAGGAGGAAGCGGTGGCCGCCGCGAACGACACCTGGGCAGGCCTCTGCGGTTCGGTGTGGACCGCAGACAAGGACAGGGCCAATGCGGTCGCGGCGCAACTGGTCTGCGGCTACGTCTGGGTTAACGATCACGGCGCCACCCGGCTGGACCTGCGTGCCCCGTTCGGCGGCATGAAGCACTCCGGATTCGGCCGTGAGCAGGGCATCGAAGGCGTCCGGGCGTTCCAGGACACCCGCTCCGTCGCGCATCTGGATGAAGCGGCGGCGGCCGCAGGCCACTAAGAACAACGACGGCGAACGGCCGGCTGCGCGACAACCGGCCGCCCGCTCCCGCCAACGGTTACGGGCCGGCTCCCCTCAGCAGGGGAACCGGCCCGTTCGGTGCTGGCGGCTCAGACCGCCTGAGCCGTCCGCCAGCCGCCGCGGTATTCGTTCCGGGCGGTGACCGAGTACGGTGCCGGGCTGACCACCGCGCGGACCTCCAGTTGCCGGTGTGGCTCCACGGTGGTCTTGCGCGTGCCGCCGTCGGGCTCGCCCCACACCACCTTCACTTCGGTGCCGATTTCCACGTCCGGGTTGACCGTGGCCAGGGACAGCGCCCGCTTCTCGTTGGCGCTATAGCCGGTGAACAGGGACAAACCCACGTTCGTGCCGCCGGCGTCGATGATCGAGTCGTAGTTCGAGGAGCCGTAGTTGGCGTTGGGCAGGTCGAAGTACTTGTACGCTGTGCCCTCGGTGTCGAACAGCGAGGCGAAGATCTTGGTCATGTCCTCGGCGTTCCAGGCCAGCGTGACCTTCTTGCGCTGCGCTGCAGGGTCGATTCTCTCGAGCGCCTCCCGGCCAATGAAGTCATGGTCGAACTTGACGAAGGAGCCGTAGCCGAGCTCCCACGGGTTCAGGTAGTAGTCCTCGATCTTGTCGGAGACGAAGCTCCCGGCCACGGCGTTGACGGCCTCGTAGCTGTCGGCGCCGAGCCATTCCCGGTAGGGCCGCAGCTCCTCCCCCGAGTAGATGGCCGGCAGCGGGGACGGGATCCAGCCCGATTCCAGCGTGTTGGACGAGTACGCCCGGGCGCCGACGGCCAGCATGCCGAACTCCTGCCCGGCCGCCAGGATGGCCTCCCGGACCCGGTCGTAGGATTCGTACGGTCCCCACAGTTCCAGCCCCGGGGCCCCGGCCATGCCGTGGCGCAGCGTGCGCACCTGCGCCCCGGCCACCTGCATGTGGTCCATGCTGAAGAATTTCAGCTGCTCCACCGTGCCGCCGTTGATCTTCTCGATGATCTGCCAGGCGTTCGGGCCCTGGATCTGGAAGCGCCAGTACTTGCGCCGCACCGGCTTGCCCATTGGCCGCGACGGCGACCGGCGGTCCACCTCCAGCTCCACGTTGTACCCACCGGTCTGGCCGAGGAAGAGCAGCCAGTTGGCGGCCGGCGAGCGTCCCACGTAGACGAACTGGTCCTCGGCCTCGTGGAACATGATGCCGTCGCCGATCACGTGCCCGGACGGCGTCGTCGGCACATATTGCTTTGCCTTATTGACCGGGAAGCTGACCACCGAGTTGATCGCGGTGTCGGAGATCAGTTTCAGCGCGTCCGGGCCCTTGATGAACAGGTTGTCCATGTGGTGCGACTGGTCGTACAGCACGGCGGTGTCCCGCCAGGCCCGGACCTCGCTGCGCCAGTTGGTGAACTCCGGTGCCACCACCGGATAGACGTAGGCGCCGATCTGCGAGTTGCGCAGCATCTCAATCGTGTTGCCGGCCTGGTCCAGGACCTGCTGCAGGTTCTGTGCACTCATGATTCCCCTATCCCCGCCGGCCGCGGCCGGCGTATCCCGCACGCCCGTTGGCCGGGGCGTGCTGTTCGATTGCAGGTGGCAGGGAAACCGGCGTGTGTCAGCCGCCGGGCTCCTCAGCTGCCCGCATGATGGCAGTGGCAACGCTCTTCAGGTGCTTCTCCATGGCTGCTGCGGCCCGTACCGGGTCCTTGGCGCAGACGGCGTCCACAATCTCCAGGTGTTCGGGCAGGGAGACGGAGGGCCGCCCCGGCTGCATGGCCAGCCGGAACTGGAAACGGACGCTCTGGCCGCGCAGCCGCGCGATCAGGGCGGCCGCCGTGTTGTGCCCGCCCAGTTCGATGACCCGCCGGTGCAGCGTTTTATTGCAGTCCGAGTACTTCAGCAGGTTCCCGGTTTCCACGGCCTGGCTCATGGCCCTACCAAGCGCCTGCAGTTCCTGCACGTCCTCGTCGGTCACGTGTTCTGCTGCCTTCGCGGCGCAGACGGCCTCCAGCGCGGCCCGGACTTCGGTGATCTCCACGGCCTCTTCCACCGAAACCGCGCGCACGCGGGCGCCCCGGTTTTGGATCCGCTCCACCAGCCCCTCCAGCGTCAGTTCCGCCAGCGCGGCGCGGACGGTGGCCCGGCTGGCGTTGAACTCGGCGCAGATGTCCGCCTCCACCAACCGCTGGTTGGGGACCAGTTCGCCCCGGTCAATCGCCTTCTTCAGCCCGGCGACGACGGCGGCTGAGTCGGTGGGCTTCGGGACGGCGGGTGGGGTGGTGCTCACGGGAGGCTGCTCCATGCTGGATTGTGTGCTGACAAAGTTGTTGCCAACAACCTAGCCCACCCGGACTCAGTGCTCGTCCGGCACATCGATGGGCGGCGTGCCGTGGGTATGGAACGTGGAGATGGTCTGCATCCCCCAGGCCTGGCCCTTCTTGCGTTCGGTCTCGCTCCACACCACCGGCTCCCAGTCCGGGGCCAGCAGCAGCCGGGCCCCGGCGTTGGCGAACTCGATGCGGTTGCCGCCCGGCTCGTAAACGTAGAGGAAGAACGTCTGGTTGATGGTGTGCTTGTGCGGGCCGGACTCGATGTGGATGCCGTTTTCCAGGAAGATGTCGGCGGCCTTCAGGATGTCTTCCCGGGTGTCCGGTGCGAAGGCGATGTGGTGCAGCCGCCCGGATGCGCCGAGGTTGTCCGCGGAGTAGACCAGGTCGTAGGACTTCTGACCGAACCGGAACCAGTGGGCCGCCGTGCGTCCGTTGTCCAGCCGGATCAGTTCGCTGTCCTTCAGCCCCAGGACCTCGGCGGAGAACGAGGCGTTCTCCTCCACATTGGCCGCCAGGTAGTTGATGTGGTCCAGCCGGCGGGCGTTGACCCCGTGGCCGGGGAAGCGGGAGGCCTGGTTCTTCAGCGCCGGCTTGTCGTCCGAGGCCTGGTACCACTCGGTCTCGTAGTAGACGGACATTGGGTGCCCGTCGGGGTCGGTGAAGTGGAACGACGGGCCGACGCCGAATTCCCCGTCCCGCCAGTCCCCGCCGAGTCCGGCCTCCTGGATCGAGGCGACCAGCCGTTCCAGTGCCTCTGGCGACGCAGCCCGGTGGGCGACGAGTCCGACGCCGGAGGCCGCGCGCGGGGTGAGCTTGATGCTCCAGTTCTCGTAGTCGTCCCAGGTACGGAGGAACACCGATTCGCCGGCGCGGCCGACTTCCCGCATGGCCAGCAGGTCGTTGAAGAACCAGTAGCTTTCGTCGAATTTATCCGTGAAGAGCTCGATGTTGCCGAGATGGGCGATATCGCCGTGGTGGGGTGTCATGCTCATCCTTCAAGTGGTTGCTTAGTGGGTTTGTGCGCGGGGAAAAACGGTGCCGTCGAACAGCTTCCGCGCTGTCCGCAGCACCGTGGAGGACTTGGTGGTGATGCCGGAGGGCCCCTGTTTCAGTTCGGCGCCGACGTCCAGGTAGCCGGTGGGATGTTCCAGCCGCAGCGGTCCGCCGTCCGCGGGCAACTGCGCCAGTTCATGCCCGACGGCGTCCGGCAGTTGGATGCCGGCCGCCACGGTGGTGCCGCCGAGCACGCCGATGGAGGTGTGGCAGCGCACCGGCAGGAAGCTGCGGGTGGTCACCGCTCCGCCGTTGCGCGGTGGGGCGAGCAGCACCAGCTTGGGCACCGTCTTGGCGGAGACGTCGCCCATGCCCATCAGCTCCGCGGCTTCCAGCCGGATCCGCGCCAGCCGGCCGGCCAGCTCGGTGTTGGCTTCCAGTTCGGCCGGGCTCTCGGTGCCGCTGACGCCCAGTTCGGACGCGCGCATCAGGACCGACGGCATGCCGTTGTCCACGCAGGTGACCTCGATGCCGTCCACCACATCTTTGGTGTTGCCGGTGGGCAGCAGGGCCCCGGTCGAGGAGCCCGCCGTGTCCGCGAAGTCCAGCGTGATGGGCGCCGCTGTGCCGGGCACGCCGTCGATCGCCGCGTCCCCCCGGTAGTCCACGCGGCCGCCGGGCGTCGCGAAAGTAGCCGTGGCAATGCTGTCCGAATTCACCATCCGGATGCGCACCGACGTCGTGCTTTCCTGTGCAGGGACCAGGCCGCGCTCGACGGCGAAGGGGCCGATGCCGGCGAGGATGTTGCCGCAGTTCTGGCTGTCCGACACCGTGGGCTCGTCGACGGCCACCTGCAGGAACAGGTAGTCCACGTCGGTGGCCGCGTTGGCCGACGGCGAGACGACAGCCACCTTGCTGGTCAGCGGGTGCGCCCCGCCGATGCCGTCGATCTGCCGGGCATCCGGGCTGCCCATGATCCGCAGCAAGAAGTCGTCCCGCTCGGTGGGGTCGAACGGCAGGTCGTCGGCCAGGAAGTAGGCGCCCTTGGAGGTGCCGCCGCGCATCAGCAGGCAGCGCACGCCGTCGTCGCAGTTCCGGCCGGAAGCCGAGCCCGTGTGCGGATTCCGGGCGCCGCCGTGTTCAGCCGTCATAGTCCTCAGCCGCCACATACTGCACGCCGAGCCTTTCCAGCAGCGGCCGCAGGCCGTAGTAGTCCAGCCCCAGCGTCCCCTCCTGGAACAGCGACCGGGTCTTCGCTTCCTTGGCCTCGCGCGCCTTCGATGCCTCGATCGCGGCCGAAACCTCCAGCCGCGGCACGCAGACCACGCCGTCGTCGTCGGCCAGCACCACGTCGCCGGGGCGCACCGTGACCCGGCCCAGGGCGATCGGCACGTTGACCGCGCCGGCGCTGGCCTTCACCGTCCCCTGCGCGTGCACGGCCGCGGACCAGGCCGGGAAGCCCACCGCCTGAAGCTCGGCGACGTCGCGGATGCCGGTGCTGGTGACCACGCCGCGCACGCCGCGGTACTGCAGGGCGGTGGCGAACAGCTCGCCGAACAGCCCGTCGGTGCATTCGGAGGTGGTGGTGACCACCAGGATGTCCCCGGGCCGGCACTGCTCGATGGCCGCGTGGATCATCAGGTTGTCGCCGGGCCAGCAGAGCACCGTGACGGCGGTGCCGGCCACCCGGACGCCGGACTGGATCGGCCGGAACTGCGGGCCGGCCAGGCCGGTGCGGCCCATCGCCTCGTGCACCGTGGCCACACCGAAGCCGGCGAGCGCATCGACATCGGCCAGCTCGGCCCGGGGCGGGTTGGTGACAATGACGTTTTTCATGCCAGCGTGGTGGTCACTTGCGGGTAGTAGCGCATGTAGGCCTCGCCCTTGGTGTCGGTGGTGAAGCCCAGGTTGGGGCCGGCGTTGCGCTTGACCTGCACGCCGCGGCGGGTGGCCAGGTCCGTGTAGTAGTCCCACATGTGCTGCTGCGCCGCCAGGCACTCCATCGCCTTGCGCTTGGCGGCGAAGGCATCGGTGATGTCCAGCAGTACGTTCGGCTTGAAGTCGCACTGTTCCGGCTGGTGCGGTTCGAAGAAGAACACCGGCGGCGCGCCCAGCGGATCGCCCGGCGCGTCGTAGCCGATGGCCTGCGCCAGCACGCGGGCGTCCAGCGCCATCCGGGCGGCGGCCGGGTGGTCCCCGTTGTAGGGGTCCACCAGCGGGTGGGTCAGCACCACCGTGGGGTTGACCTCGCGGTAGATCTGCACCAGCTGGTCCACGAGTTCGCGGGTGGGCACCAGCGGGTAATCGCCGGCATCCAGGAACCGCACCTCCGCGCCGAGCGCCGCGGCCGCATTTTCGGCCTCCTCGCGGCGGATCGCCTTGATCTCCTCCAGCCCCTTGCCTTCCCGCCAGGCCTTGGCGGACTCGCCGCGTTCGCCATAGGACAGGCACACGACGACGGCGCGCTCGCCCCGCTGCGCCGCGGCGGCGATCGCTCCGCCCGCCCGCCAGACGAAGTCTCCGGCATGGGCGCTGACCACCAGCAGGGCCGGCTCGGTGTTGTTCACGAAATTCTCCTAGTGCTAGGACCGTTCTGAGTGGAAGTCAATCACTGAGAACCAGAATCGTCAACAATCTTGGTTGCAGAATGTGTTGGCGGGATGCGGTGCCCCCGGAGAGCACAGCGGACCTGCCTCGGGGAGAGCCGGCGTACACTCTGCGCCACATTGGGCCGCGGAGACTAAGGGTCGCTGATGGTCGAGGTGTAACAGGGCCGCCAAGGTAGGGGCCGCCGCCCACCAGGCGGCAGGATTCCTTGCCGTTCCGCGGCAATGTGGCGCATAGCGTACATACGCCCGCCGGATCTCCGTCCGGATACTCGCCCACCGCCGGCACCCGCCCGCCGGGCACTTCCCATCGGCGGGTGGCGCGACGATGATTTCGTGCATGGAAGTTCCGTCATGAACAAGAGCCGGCTGGAAGCCTTCAGCGACGGAGTGCTGGCCATCATCATCACCATCATGGTGCTGGAACTCCGTGTGCCCGAAGAACCCACTTGGCAGGCTCTCTTCGGTCAGGCTCCTGGATTCTTCAGCTATCTCCTGAGCTTTGTCTACGTGGGCATCTACTGGAACAACCATCACCACATGCTCCACCTGGCCGGAAAAATCAACGGCACCATCCTCTGGGCCAATCTGCATCTGCTCTTCTGGCTGTCCCTGTTCCCGTTTACCACCCGCTGGATGGATGAAACCGGCTTCGTTACCGTGCCGGTCCTGGTCTACGGGGTGAACCTGCTCCTGGCAGCCGTTGCCTACTTGACTCTGGAAACCTGTCTCATCCGGCAGCAGGGACGCGACGGCGCGCTGGCGCAGGCGTTGGGCCGGGATTGGAAAGCAAAGGTCTCACCTCCCATCTACGTTTTCGGTATCGCGGTGGCTTTGCTGCAGCCTCTGGTCAGCATCGCTGCCTACACGGTGGTGGCGTCCTTGTGGTTGATTCCGGACCGGAGGGTGGAGCGCTTCCTGGCCCGGCAGGAGCAAGAGGACTGAGGGACTGGGTTTCCATTGCCGCCACAGACACCCCCGAGTATGCTCGCGCATGTCTCCACCACCCGCCCACTGAATAGGAGCATGCCATGCCCAAGCCCACCTTCAGCCCCGGCGCCCCTTGCTGGGTTGATCTGATGACCTCCGATCCGGAGAAGGCCAAGCAGTTCTACACCGAACTTTTCGGTTGGACCTACGAGGTCGGCGACCAGGAAAAATACGGCGGCTACATCATGGCCTTCAAAGACGGCCAGTCCGTGGCCGGCATCATGCAGAGCCAGGACTCCGGTTTTCCGGACGTTTGGAGCACCTACCTGCGGGTGGAGGACATTGACGCCGCCACCCGGGCAGCCGAGGCCCACGGCGGCCAGGTTTACGTGCAGCCCATGGAGGTCCCGGAGCAGGGCAAGATGGCCATGATCGGCGATGCCGGCGGAGCCGCCGTCGGCCTGTGGGAGTTCGACGGACACACTGGCTACCAGGTGGCCGCCGAGCCCGGCGCTCCCGCCTGGCACGAACTCTTCACCCGTGATTACTCCGCCACCGTGAAGTTCTACGAGGACGTCTTCGGCTGGGACACCGAGGTGATGAGCGATACCGACGACTTCCGCTACACCACCCTGGGCTCCGGCGAGAACGCCACGGCCGGCATCATGGACGCCACCGCCTGGCTGCCCGAAGGCGTCCCCGCCCACTGGCGCGTCTACTTTGCCGTGGAGAACACCGACGCCGCCATCGAGAAAGCCACCGCCCTGGGCGGCAGCGTGGTCCAGCCCGCCGAGGACACGCCGTTCGGCCGCATGGCCACGCTGACCGACCCCACCGGCACCACCTTCCTGGTCGCGCAGACCCTGCCCCGGCAGTAGTCCGGCCAGCCACCTAGCCGGGTGCCGCTGCCCTCTGGTGCCGCTGCCGTTTAATAACGACGGCGGTGCCCGGCTATCGCGCACCGTGCGCCGCGCGCGGTATGGCATCCCTGTTACGGGAGGTGGCACGGCACCAGCGCACACTTCCTGATTGACGGAAATCTTCAAGACGGGACGCCGGCCGCCCGCCTAGCTTGGAGGCATGATGACTGACACCACGCAACCCGCCCACGGCAAATACACGGACCACGGAGTCCCACACGGCGCAACGTCCCTGACGCCGTTTATCGCGCTCACGGGCGCTGCGGGCGCCATCGACTTCTACACCCGCGTCTTTAAAGCTAAGCTGCTGGACCGGACCGAGATGCCCGGCCCAGACGGCAGCCCCGTCGTCGTCCACGCGACCCTTGATTTCGGCCACGGCTGCCTGCAGCTGGGCGAGGTCAACCCGGCCTACCACCTGGTCAGCCCGCCCGAGGGAGACGATGACTGCTACTCGCTGGGCCTTTACGTTCCGGACGTGGATGCAGCGGTGGAGCGTGCCGTGGCCGCAGGTGCCGTCGTGCGCGAGGAGGTGAACACCTTCGTGTCCGGGGACCGCTTTGGCAGCATCCGAGATCCCTTCGGCGTCCGGTGGTCCATCATGACCCGTGTGGAGGACCTGTCCCCGGAAGAGAGCAACCGCCGCGTGGCCGAATGGGCGGAGTCGATGGCCGCCGGCGAAGCCTAGCTCTGTGCCCCGCCTGACGAGCCCGGCGAACCCGGGTACCGGCGCGGCGTAAAACCGAGCACTTGGCGGAACTCCCGGGTTAAATGCGCCTGGTCGGAAAACCCCAGCGCGGCAGCGAGTTCGGCGAGGTCGGTGGCCGGCTCGTCTCGGACGCGCTCAGCGGCGTCCTGCAAACGACGGCGGCGCAGCATCAGCACCGGCGACATCCCCACGTAGCGGGAGGCCAGCCGCTGCACGCTGCGCTCGGACATGTGCAGCCTCCCGGCTAGCTGCGGCGCTGACCGGATGTTGCCCTCGTCGATCAGGTCCACCATCCGGTTGGCGAGGGCGGCGTCGTCGGACATCCCGCCGTCCGCCCTCTGGGCCGCGAGCGCCTGCACGAAATTCTGAAGCAGTTCAGCGGCGCGGGCCCGGCGCGCTGCACCAGTATCGGCGGTCCCAGAGTCTGCAGGCCCGGAGTCTGCAGGCCCGGAAAGGTCGGCCACCCCCGGCCTTCTCATTACCTCGGAGATCGACTCATGCAGGGCTGCCGCCTCTACCCGAGCTTCCGCGTTCAAAAGTTCCGCCGGCCGCTCCGTGAAGAGCCGCACGCCGGCGGGCTTCAGCAGCGCGCCCACCGCCCACCCGCTGCCGGTCAGCACCTTGGTGGACGCCCGGCTGGTCGGTCCATAGATCGCGACGCCGTCGAGCTCCACCACCACATTGCTGGCCGGATAGCCCAGCACCAACTCCTCCGTCGACTCCCCCGGCGGCAGATGCCACACCGGAATCCAGATCTGGCGGACAAACGCCGTCACATCCGCCCGCGCCGGAAACCTTGTCACCACGGACCCGGGGCGCGGCGTCAGGTGCCCCTTCGTCGTCGGCCTGAAACTCATGCTGCGATCGTATCCGCCGTGTGTTTGCCCGGCCCGCCCGGCACTATCCTGAAAGGAGAGTGCCCGCGAAGGAGTCGTATGTCTTGCTGCCATGGGCCGGAGCGCGAAGGCGCTGGCGCCTCGGCTACCACGCCTGCCGCTGTTGCCGGAGCCGGAACTGCCCCGGATAACGTTGCCACGCCGTCGGTCGGTCCTGCCATCCGGGAGCGTGACATCGAGCAGGTTTCGCTGCCCGGCGGTAGCTTCCTGATGGGCGACGCGTTCGACGAGGGCTATCCGGAGGACGGTGAAGGGCCGGTCCACGAGGTAGCTTTGTCCCCGTTCACGATGGACGCCACTGCCGTGACCAATGCGGAGTTCTACCGCTTTGTCGCCGCCACCGGCTACCGCACCGAGTCCGAGGTCTACGGCTACTCGGCGGTGTTCCACCTGCTGGTCGCCGCCGATGCCGCTGACATTTTGGGCCGTCCCGAGGGCCTGCAGTGGTGGGTCACCGTCCGGGGTGCGGACTGGGCCCATCCCCATGGGCCGAAATCCTCCTGGCAGGACGTTCCGGCCCACCCCGTGGTCCAGGTTTCGTGGAACGACGCCGTGGCCTACTGCCGGTGGGCCGGGCGGGCGCTGCCGACCGAAGCCCAGTGGGAGTACGCCGCCCGCGGGGGTATGGAGCAGGCGCGCTATCCCTGGGGCAATGAGTTGATGGATCCGGACGGGACACACCGCTGCAACATCTGGCAGGGCATCTTCCCCACGGACAACACGCTCGACGACGGTTTCCTCGCCACGGCCCCGGTGCGCAGCTTCCCGCCGAACGGCCTTGGTCTCTATGAGACCAGCGGCAATGTGTGGGAATGGTGCGCCGACTGGTTCCTGCCCAAGTATTACCGCAAGTCCCCGGCGGACAACCCGCCCGGCCCCACCATCGGGCGGGGCCGGGTCATGCGCGGCGGCTCGTTCCTCTGCCACGATTCGTACTGCAACCGCTACCGGGTGGCGGCCCGATCCAAGAACACCCCGGACTCGGCGGCCAGCAACATCGGCTTCCGCACCATCGCAGCCTGAGCGCGCACGGCGCGCACCGCCGTCGTTATTCGAAGGCGGCGACCATGGCGCGGTCCAGTTCCACGATCTGTTCCGGGTTGTAGTCCGCCTTGGCGCCCGGGGTGTAGCGGACATGGCGCAGCCGTCCGGTGTAGCGGAAGCAGCCGTGCCGCTCGGAGAGCTCCCAGTCCACCGGGCCGCCGCGGTCCAGCCCCACGCTGATTCCGGCGAACGGCGCCATCCCAGTCAGCTGGAAGACTTCCGGCAGAACGGCCATCTGCCGCCCATCGACATGCAGGCTGACGGCCCACTTGAAGTCCGGCAGCGCGGCGAATTCCACCCGGATATCGTGAAGCCCGGGTTCGATCGGGGCGCCGATCCGCTTGACGTCGCCGTACTCGTTGTAGGTCAGGACCAGCTTGCCGTCCTCGATGAACAGCACATAGCCGCCGCCCTGGTCGCCGTGCGCCACCAGCACGCCGCCGTCGCCGTGAGCTGTCTCCACGCGCGAGTCGATGGTGAAGGAGCGCAGCCGGACCAGCTTGGCGGAGCGGTAGCGTTCCAACGTCGGCGCGCCGGGGTACAGCGTCACCGGCTGTTCCAGGAGCAGCTCGCTGGCGGGCCGGTTGCGGTTGAACGAGCCGTCGTCGTTCAGCGGGTAGACCTGGTTCCACCAGGCGTCCGCCTCCCACTTCGCGGCGAGCTCGCGCACCTTCTCCGGATGCTGGGCCGCCACGTTGACCAGCTCGGTGGGGTCGGCTGCCAGGTCGTAGAGTTCCCAGCCGTCCTGCTTCCAACCCGGACCGTTGGGCTCCGGGGCAATCGCCTTCCAGGTCCCGGAGATGTAGCCGCGGCGGCCGTTGAGCTCGGTGTACTGGGTGGTGTGACCCGACGCTGCCGCAGGGTTCCGCAGCCAGTTGCCGAACGGCACGCCGTCGGTGTCCCGTGCCGGCAGCCCGTGGCGCTCGGCCAGCGGTTCGACGCCGGCCAGTTGCAGCAAGGTCGGCGCGATGTCAACGGCATGCGCGAACTGGTGGCGGACGCCGTCGTCTTCCGCTGTCCGGGGCAGGCCTGCCGGCCAGGACAGCAGCATGGGCACCCGGACGCCACCGGCATGCGGGAAGGTCTTGTACATCCGAAACGGGGTGTTGGACGCATAGGCCCAGCCGCGCGGGTAGTGCACATAGGTCCGCGGCCCGCCGATGAGCTCGGGGTCCCGCGGCACATCTGGCTGCCAGTCCTGGGGCAGCCCGGACCGTGGCGCGGAGAAACGGCTGAAGTAGCTGCGCGTGCCCGTGTCGCCGCCCTCGGACGTGCCGCCGTTGTCCGAGGTGAAGACGATGATGGTGTTCTCATACTCGCCCAGGGCCTTCAGGTGGTCCGTCAGCCGGCGCAGGTTCTGGTCCACGTTATCCACCGCGGCGGCGTAGGCCTCCATATAGCGGGCGAACAACGCCTGCTGTTCGGCACCCAGCGAATCCCACGGCACCACGTCCGCGCCGGGTTCGGTGTTGCGCGGGGCGCAAACCGTGCCTTCCGGGAACAGCCCCAGCTCGATCTGCCGGGCGAACCGCTCGGACCGGATGTGGTCCCAGCCGGCCTCATACCGGCCGCGGTATTTCTCCATGTCCGCGGCCTTGGCCTGCACCGGTCCGTGCACGGCGGTGTGCGCAAAGTAGAGGAAGAACGGCTTGGACGGGTCGTTCGCGCGCAGCTCGGAAATCATTCCGAGCGCCTGGTCGGTCAGGTCGTCCGTCAGGTAGTAGTCCTCCGGGTACTCGTCCACCACAATCTGGCTGTTGTCCCGCACCAGCCGGTGCGGGTGGAACAGCGAGGTGAAGCCGTCCATGCAGCCGTAGTAGCGGTCAAAGCCGCGCTGCACCGGCCACGAGGACTTCTCGGCGGCGTCGTGCATTTTGGACTCCACCGTCAGGTGCCATTTGCCCACCATGAACGTGGCGTAGCCGGCCGCCCGGAAGTTCTCGGCCAGGGTCGGCGCGTCGGCCGGCAATTCCATGGCCGAGTTCGGGAAGCCCGGATCCATGTGCGGAACATAGGAAAAACCGGCCCGGTGCGGGTTCATGCCGGTCAGCAGCGCGGCCCGCGCCGGAGCGCACATCGGCGGCGTCTGGTAATTACCCAGCCGGTAGCCGTCCGCGGCGATGTCGGCCAGCGCCGGGGTGTCGATCTCGCCGCCAAACGGGGCGATGTCGCTGTACCCCATGTCATCCATCAACATCACGACGACGTTCGGCGCACCTTCCGGGGCGCGGGGGGCCCGCTTCCACGCCGCGACCGATTCACTGGCTTTCCGGGCCACGGTGCCTTCGAAGCCGGCGTAGTCGCGCACCGGGTGCGGCCCGTTGTGGAGATGCTCGTTCATGGTTCTTCCTTCGGTGGTGCCGCCGTCCACCCGCCGCAAAGCAGCGGGTGGACGGCTGGGGTTGGTGCAGGGGCCTTGGCCGGATAGCGGGTCAGCCGATTTCGGCTCGGTGGCTTTCGCGGGTCATCACAACGGCAGCGGTGCCCGCGGCAATGACCAAGGCCCAGAAGACTGCCACCAGGGCGGTCCCGCCACCGGCGGCGATGACCAGACCGGTGGCGATCATCGGCGTGAAGCCGGCTCCGAGCACGGACGCCCCTTGGTAGGCGAGCGATGCACCGGTGTAGCGCACGTGGGTGGGGAACTGCTCCGCAATGAAGGCGCCAATCGGCCCGTAGAGCAACCCTTGGACCAAGCCGTTGCCGATCACGATGGCGACCGCGAAGCCCCACATGGTGCCGTTGTCCAGCAGCGTGATCAGCGGGTAGGCGAGGACGATGCCGGTGATGCCGCCGATCACCAGCATCTTTCGGCGGCCCACGCGGTCGCTCATCCGGGCGGCCCAGAATGTCACGATCAGCGTCAGGACCGCGCCGGCGGCCTTCCAGTTCAGCACACCGGAGCGGTCAACGCCGTTCTCCACGGCCACCGAGACGCCCCAGACGGTGAGCAGGCCCTGGCAGCAGTAGAAGCTCATGGTGGCGACGAGTGCCAAAATCACGGCCTTCGGGTGGTTCCGCAGCACATCCAGGAGCGGCATCTTGCGCTTTTCGCTGGCGTCCTCCAGCTTGGCGAACATGGGCGACTCCGTGACCTTCAGCCGGATCACCATGCCCACCACGATCAGGACGGCGCTCAGCAGGAACGGGATGCGCCATCCCCACTCGAGAAACTGGTCGCCGGTGGCTGCCGAGACCGCGGAGACTACCAGCGTGGCCAGAACGGCGCCGGCGGGGCCGCCGGCATTGGCGAAAGAGGTGGCGAAGCCGCGCCTGGACTTCGGTGCGTGTTCGAGTGCCATCAGGGCGGCGCCGCCCCATTCCCCGCCCACGGCAACGCCTTGGACCAGGCGGAGGATGACCAGGGCGATCGGGGCCGCGATCCCCACCTGCGCCGTCGGCGGCAGCATGCCGATAATCATGGTGGCCACGCCCATGATCAGCATTGACAGCACCAGCATCTTTTTGCGGCCGACCCGGTCGCCGAAGTGGCCGAAGACCACCCCGCCCAGCGGACGGGCCACGTAGCCGGCGGCCAGAGTGGCAAAAGAGGCGAAGAGTGCGAAACCGTCGCCGAGGTTGGCGAAGAACACGTGGCCGAAGACTAGCGACGCGGCCGTGGCATACAGGATGAAGTCGTAGTACTCGATGGCGCTGCCGATGAAGCTTGATGAGAGGATGCGGCGCATCTCCCGCGTGTTCAGCGATTCACTTGCTTCCGGCAGCGTCGCCGGAGTCTCTACCGCCGTGCGGGTGTTGCTGGTTCTCTGCACGTTGGAACTCCTTGAAGGTTGGGTAGGGGGCCTTGGTTGCTTCAAGTGTGCTGCAGGCCACACAATATAGAAAATCAATTGTTCCGATGCAACTCATCAAGAGGATTTATGCCCGACCTGACCCTGAGACAGATGGAGTACTTCGTTGCGGTAGTGGACCATGGGTCCGTTACCGCCGCGGCGGCCGCGTGCCACGCCTCGCAGGCGGCGGCGTCGATGGCCATAGCGCAACTCGAGAAGTCTTTGGGAGCCGACCTGCTGGTGCGCAGCCGGTCCCGCCAGGTGGCGTTGACGCCCGCAGGAATCGAGTTCGCCGCACACGCCCGGGCGGTGCTGGAACGCGTTACCGAAGCGGCTGCGTCCATCTCCGACAATCTGGGACAGATCCGCGGCCCGCTCCGCGTTGGCTGCAGCCAAACGCTCTCACCGCGGTTGGTGCCGCCGCTGGCCGAACACTTCACCAAACACCACCCGGAGGTGGACCTGCGCTTCACCGAAAGCTCGGCTGGAGCCGTTCAGGAAGGCTTACGCGAGGGCCGGCTCGACGTCGCGCTGGTCTATGCCCTGCAAGCCGACGACGACCTGGCCCAAGAGCTCATTAAGGAAATTCAACTCCAGGTAGTTCTGCCGCAAGACCACCGGCTCGCCGATCGGTCCACCGTGCCGCTGCAGGAAATCTCCGCCGAACCGGCGATCCTCCTGGATGTGCCGCCGACCATTGAACGGCTGACGGCCGTGGCCCGGCAAGCCGGGCTGGAACTCAACGTGCGCTGGACCAGTGCCAACATGGAGACCATCCGCAGCATGGTCGCCCGCGGACTGGGCTACTCGTTCGCCAACAGCCCTCCGGTCGACGGCACCACCTTCGACGGGCTGCAGGTGGTGCACCGGCCGATCGCCGACAAGCACGCCCGCAACGCCATCGTCGCCCTGCTCCCGGCCGGCCACACTCCCCCGCGCAGAGTCGCTGCCGCCATCGACGTGCTGCGCAAGGCCGAGGCAGTCCGCCCGGAGAACGTCCCCTGAAGCCAGCACCCCTAAGTCCGACCCCATCGCGCTGAGCCGTTCCGCCCTCAGCCCAGCCGCGGGGTCCGGGGAGGCTCGGTCCGGCGGGAACCGGTGGCTTCGAAGGCGGCCGCCAGGGCCAGCAAGGCGTTGTCGTCATAGGCGCGCCCGGCGAAGGTGAGGCCCACGGGCATGCCGATGTCCGCCGTCGTGCCCATGGGCACCGTGACGGTGGGGATGCCCAGGTGCCGCGGGACCAGGTTCCCGTTGGCGACCCAGACGCCGTTGCGCCAGCCGAGGTCGGCCGAGGCCGGGTCGGTATCCATGTCCGCGGGTCCGATGTCCGCGACGGCTGGGAAGACGACGGCGTCCAGCCCGTGCCGGTCCATCCACTCCTCCAGATCCACCCGGCGGGTTTCCTCGAGTCCACGCAGACCGTCCGCCAGATGCGGAATATCCGTGAACGATTCGACGCCGTGTTCGCGGACGTGCGCCGGATACGATGCGATGTCGTCGTAACTCTCGTAGCGGTCCGGCAGCGCGCCGTCGGGGTGCGGGAAGATGCGGGCGCCGTCCACGCCGGCCAGGGAACGCAGCGCCGGGTCCCCGTTGGCGGCAAGGAAGTCCTCCCACGCCCACGCCGAGAGGTCCAGGATCTCGCGCCGCAGGTACTCCGGGCTCACCAGGCCGCGGGTGCCGATGGTGGGTGCGCCGGGCCGGTCGCCCTCGTAGTTGGACACGACCCGGAATTCCACCGGAACCACCTCTGCGCCCGCTGCCTCGAGGTCCCGGCGCGCCGCCTCCCACAGTTCGATGATGGAGGCCCGGGTCTCGATCCGCTGCCCGGTGGCACCGCCGATGCCTGGCTGTTCGGCCGTGCCGGCCTCCGGGTCGGCGTTGATGTACATGCGCGGTAGGCCGAAGCGTTTTCCCTGCAGCACCTCCCATGCCTGTTGCAGTCCGCGGGGCGCCAGGGCGGCATAGGAGTCGGGCCGGACCGAGGAGGCGGCCGGGATGGGCACCCACGGCTGTGCGCGCCAGAAGTCGCCGCGGGTTTCCGGGTCGTCGGCCACGATGACGTCCAGCACTTCGAGCAGGTCCGCCATGGAACGGGTGTGCGGCACCACCACGTCCATGGTGGGAACCAGCGGCCAGTTGCCCCGCACCGAAATGACGCCGCGCGAGGGGGTGTAGGCACAGAGCCCGTTGTTCGACGCCGGGGCGCGCCCGCTGGACCAGGTCTCCTCGGCGAGTCCGAAGGCCGCGAAGCTTGCCGCCGTCGCGGTCCCGGACCCGTTGGACGAACCGGATCCGAAGGCGGCGGTGAGGAAGTCTGCATTGTAGGGGCTCTCGGCACGCCCGTAGAGACCTCGCTGCATGCCGCCGTTGGCCATCGGCGGCATGTTGGTCAGCCCGATCAGCACCGCTCCTGCCGCGCGCAGCCGTTCGATCGCGAAGGCGTCGCGCTGGGCCACCACATGCTCGAAGGCGGGCGAGCCTGCCGCGGCAGTGAGGCCTTTGGCCAGATAACTGTCCTTGGCCGTATAGGGGATCCCGTCCAACGGACCGAGCGTGTCGCCGCGGGAGCGCCTTTGGTCCGAAGCGCGGGCATCGGCCAACGCTTCAGGATTCATCACGACGACGGCGTTCAGCCGGGGGCCGGACTGGTCGTAAGCGGCAATCCGCTCCAGATAGGCCTGGGTGAGTTCCTCGCTGGTGGCCTGTCCGGTCTCCAGCGCCTCGCGCAGCTGTGCAATCGGGGCTTCCACCACGTCGAACGTGCCCATCATGCGGCCCCGAAGCCGAGCACAGGCTGCTGCTGGGTGATGCAGTGGATCCCGCCGCCGCGGGCCAGGATGGGCCGCGCGTCCACCGTGACCACGCGCCGGCCGGGATAGGCTTCGCCGAGGATCTCGGCTGCCAGCGCATCCGCTCGGTTCTCGCCGTAACCGCAGGCGATCACGCCCCCGTTGACCACCAGGTGGTTGACGTAGCTCCAGTCGACGAACCCGTTGTCATCCTTGAGCGTTTCCGGAGCGGGCAGCTCGACGATCTCGAACGGTTTGCCGGCGGCATGGGCTTGGGCCCCGAAGAAGTCCCGCAGCTGCCGGCTCACCTCAAAGTCCGGGTGTGCCGGGTTGTTCTGCATGTGCAGCAGGACCCGGCCCGGCGAAGCAAACGTGGCCACCATGTCGATGTGACCGCGCGTGCCCAGGTCCTCGTAGTCCCGGGTCAGTCCCCGCGGCACCCACACGGTGTGGGTGGCGCCCAGGGTGCGGGCCAGTTCCGCTTCGACCCTTGCCTTGTCCGTGTACGGATTCCGGCCGGGATCGAGCTGGACGGTTTCCGTCACCAGCACCGTGCCCAGACCGTCAACATGGATGGCGCCGCCTTCGTTAACCAGCAGCGAGGCGACCAATTCGGCGTCGGCCTGCGCCGCGACGAAGCGGCCGATGTCACGGCTTTTCTCCCACTCGGCCCAGGCCGGTGCGCCCCAGCCGTTGAAGGTCCAGTCCACCGCGCCGAGCACCTCGGGCCGCTCGTCGTCCACCACGAAGGTCGGTCCGATGTCGCGCATCCAGAACTCATCCAGTGGCGCATCGAATTGTTCGATTCCGATGCCCAGCATGCGCCGGGCGCGTTCCCGCTCGGTCGGGTCCACCACCATGGCCACCGGCTCAAACTCGGCGACGGCGTGGGCCACGGCGGTCCAGGCGTCGTACGCTTCCTCAGCGGAGGCGGCGTCGTCGCCCAGCGTCAGTCCTGCCCGGGGAAACGCCATCCAGGTGCGCTCGTGCGGTGCAGTTTCCGCCGGCATGCGCCACGCCATGAGGCCTCCTGCTGTCTCTGGGACGGGGACGCGTCGCCCCAGCCCGAACGCTTATTGATCACATGATCAATAAGGGGCAAAGTACTTTAGACTGGTTTGTGATGTCAACCACCCCGCCCAGACGCGCCCCGAGGAAAGCTCCGGCCGAACGCGCCGCGGAGCTCGCCCAAGCGGCCCGGAGCATTGCCCTGGAGCAGGGTCTTGCCGCCATCACGCTGCGCAACGTCGCCCAACGTGCCGGTGTTGCCCCGGGCCTCGTGGCGCACTACCACCCCTCCGTGGAGACTCTGGTGGCCGCAACGTTCAGGCACATTACCGCCGCGGAAACCGAAGAGGTTTCCGCCTTGGTGGCCAGCATGCCCACGCCGCGGCAGGGCCTTGCCCTGCTGCTGGAAACGCTCCTCGACGAACACCGCCTCGATGTGACAGCGGTGTGGGTGGAAGCCTGGTCCCTGGGCCGCCGCAACGAGACGCTGGCCACCAGCGTGCGGGAGCAGATGGATGCCTGGCAGGCGGTCATCCGGGATCTGGTCGACGCTGGCGTTGCATCGGGTGACTTCAGCACCCCGGATGCGGAATCCGTGGCGTGGCAGATCCTGGGCATGGTCGATGGGATGAACGCCCAGGCCCTGGTGCGCTGGAACGGCGTCGCCGACCGGCACACCCACCTCGCCCGTGCCGTGGAGGTGATGGTTGGCGCGGCGCCGTCGTCGCTCCTGCCCGCCGCGGTGCCCGGCGTGGACCGATGAAGCCCCGCCGTGATCATTGATTGATGCACGACGTCGGCCGCTCGCCTTCGGGAGGTGAGCGGCCGACGTCGTTCTGGTGGCGTTACATGTTCTGGTTGATCCGGATCATGTTGCCCGATGGGTCCCGGACGGCGCAGTCGCGCGGGCCCCACGGCTGGTCCATCGGTTCCTGCAGGACTTCAGCCCCGAAGGAGACCAGCCGCTCGAAAAGGGCGTCCAGGTCATCGGTGCGGAACACGAGCATGGGAAGCATGCCCTTGACCAGCAGCTCCTGGAGTTGGTCGCCGTCCGCCTGCGAGCGGCCGGCATGCGGAGCGGACAGCACCAGCTCCAGCTCCGGCTGGTCGGGGCTGCCCATGGTGATCCAGTGGAAACCCTCGTTGGCGACGTCGTTGCGGACTACCAGCCCGAGGCCGTCTCGGTAGAACGGGATGGATTCCGCGGGGTCGTTGACGGTGATGTTGCAGTACTGAAGTGAAATAGTCATGGGCCCAAACTACGCAGGGGCCGGCGCCGCCGCTTCTCGGATCCTGCTCGATCGCGGATCGATAGGCCTGGTCAGGAGCTTCGCGATACAGGGCGGCATCGCCTCGGCCGCCTCGTGGCTCCGGCTGCGGTAGGAACTGGGGCT
Organism: Arthrobacter sp. Dra40; assembly: GCF_059091905.1. Classification (NCBI taxonomy): domain Bacteria; kingdom Bacillati; phylum Actinomycetota; class Actinomycetes; order Micrococcales; family Micrococcaceae; genus Arthrobacter; species Arthrobacter sp. Dra40. Next base: position 3,561 of record NZ_JBNHHB010000008.1, on the reverse strand, counting down.
CTCGCCGGTGAGTTGGGTGAACCGGGTGCTGAAGGACCCCAGCGACGTGCTGCCCACTTCCATGCAGGCATCCGTCACGCTCCAGCCGGCACGCAGCAGCGCCATGGCCCGTTCGATCCGCCGGGTCATCAGGTAGTTGTACGGCGTTTCGCCATAGGTTGCCTTGAACCGGCGGGAGAAATGGGCCGGCGACATCAGCGCCTTCGCGGCCATCGTCGGCACATCCAGCGGCTGGGCGTAATCGCGGTCGATCAAGTCCCGTGCCCGCCGCAGATGGGCCAAGTTGGCCAGCTCCTCAGGATTCACAGCTTGAGGTTACCGCTCCAGGGAACCTGCCGGAAGTTCTACCGAGGCTGCCTTCGCTCCACCGGCTTCCCCAACCCATTGCACCGCCGCTTCGGTTGCGCCACGCTGATCACGTGGAACAGCGACCTGATCGCCAGCAGGCTGCCCGCGCGGCTGGCCCTGAAGCTTCCAATAAAAAGACAGGGGATGCGGCACGCAGCGCCGCGGTGCTGGCACGTGAATCCAGCGAGTTCGACCGCGGGATCAGCTTCTACGACGTCATTTACGGATTCGCCATCACGCTGTTGGTCACCAACATCGACGCTCCCTCCGCCGATGCATGGCAAGACCCGCGGAGTCTGCTCGAATCAGGCGTGGTGCACCAACTCGCCGGCTTCGCCTTGAGCTTCGCGGTGATCGCCGTGTTCTGGCGCTTGAACCTCCGGCTGATCAAACGGCTCTCCGCACTGGATTCGGCGACGACGACGGCCAACCTCCTGGCTGCTGCGTTCGTCGTCCTCATTCCGTTCACCACACAGGGCGTGAGCGACCCGGAGACATCGTCGTTTGAGCTGCCGACTGTGCTGTACGCCGCGAACATCATTCTGGCGTCGTTGGGCCAGTTGCTGATGTATGAGATCGCCCGTCGGCACGGTCTTGAGATCGACCCGATGACGCCTCGGCACCACGCAGCCTTCGTGCTCGATTTCCTCGTTCCGCCCTTGGTTTTCGCGGTGTCAATACCCATCGCTTTGGCCGCCGGCGGCACGGCGGGGAAGATCACGTGGGCCGCGCTCGTCGTGCTCGGACCGGTCTCCGGCATCCTCGCCACCCGGGTCCAGCGATCAACATCAGGCCGTTGATCCGGTGCGGCTGAGGGCCGCCTCTCTCATACTGGCGTTACCGCTGCACTCCGCCTTCACTGCACTCCAGGACCGACACTTTGTCCGGCTGTGGGAAATTTTCGGGCCGTATGTCCAGATTTGGCGGCGGGCTCTGTGCTATTCCCGGCCGTGCGACTAGCCTCTCCGTTACCGGCAGCTCGCGCGAGCTGCCGGTCCCATTGTTCGCTGCCGATCCAGCCGGCCGCGTTCGGGGATGAATCGCTCAACCTTTGGAGGACATGCAGTGAAGCACCAGCCCAAGAGCAGCACCAACCAGCTACCGGCCCGACCCAAGCGCTGCCGCAGCCTGGCAGCGGCGGCGGCCCTCGCCGTCGTCATTCCCTTCAGCGCCGCAACGCCGGTGCTTGCCGATGCCAACTTCCCCTCCACCGAGGGAAAGACCAATATCTCCAGCATCCTGACCTACGACGACGTGGTGAAGGAGCTGCGGAAACTGGAAAAGACCAGCCGCTTTGGCGTGGATTCCTTCACGCTCGAAGAAGCGGGCACACAGGTCAGCAAGTCGGAACAGGGCCGCGATCTCTGGGTGGCCACGGTCGGCAACGGCGCCGAACACGTGTGGATCCAGGGACGCATCCACGGCAACGAGCCCTACGGCACCGATTCAATCCTGACGCTGCTGAAGGATCTGGGCACCAACGGTTCGTCGGACTACCAACTGCTGCGCGACAAGTTCACCTTCCACTTCATCCCGATGTACAACCCGGACGGCTCGGAAGCGAATATCCGCCACACCATCCTGTGGGACCAGGCCAACGGCCTGCCGGAGTTCGGCGCCAACGGACGTGAGCAGCGGATCGACCTGAACCGGGACTGGACACCCAACGGATTCGTGGCGAACGAATCGCTGGCCTTCTACGAATACTGGACCGATGTGAAGCCGGCCTACGGCATCGACATCCACCACCAGGGCCTGAAGAAGGAATGGGGCACCGGCGACGACGTCACGCTGTCGCTGGGCATCTCGCTGGCTCCGGGCGGTCCGACCCTGCCGGGGATCAAGGACGGCGCCTACGACGAGTTGACCCGCCAGATGCACGTGCACGTGTACGACGAGCTGTCCAAGTACGGATCCATCAACATGGACCGCTACCAGGTGGGCAACGGCCAGGAGATCGACATCAAGGGCGGCGTGGTCTCGGCGATGATGCTTGGCCTGGACTACCAGGGGATGAATCCGGAGGGGCACTCGAACCCGGTGGTCTTCTTCGAAACCTCCGGCAACACCTCCGATGGCAGCCTTGGCCAGAAGGCCCGCGGCAAGAGCATCAAGCAAAACGTGCTCGCCATGAAGGAACTGCTGCTTGGCCTCGCAACCGGCGAAGTCCAGCAGGAGGACGCCGATCGCTGGGAAGAGATCCCGCACCAGCCGGTCACCGGCTACAACACCGACTACGCGGGAACCATCCCGGTCCCGTAGCCAGTTGCAACAACAGCAGCGCCCCTGCCCGACCGGGCAGGGGCGCTGCTGTGTGCGAGGTAGGGCTGCTACGCCTCGACGATGATGACCGTGACAACCGGCTTGCGACGGAGGGCCCGGTCGGACCAACGGACCAGGGCCTGGCCAATCGCCTTTTCGGCGTCCGGCCCGGTCTTGTCGCCGCGCAGTCCCATCAGTGTTTTCTCCACGATGCCGGTTGCCTTTTCCAGCTCCTCCACGGCCGGGGCGAAGCCCACCGGGAAGAATTCCGGTTCTTCCTCCAGCCGGCCGGTGTCCGGGTTGACGATCAGCAGCGCGGTGACGGCGCCGTCCTCGGCCAGCCGGAGCCGGTCCTGCAGCGAGGCCTCGGTGGCCGCGCCAGGCACCATGTTCTCCACGTAGACGTAGTCGGCGGCGATCTGGCCAACGACCTGTGCTACGCCGTCCTTGAGGTCCACCACGATGCCGTCTTCGCCGATTAGCGCGCGCTTGGGCTCGACGCCGGTGCGGACCGCCAACTCGGCGTTCGCCTTCAGGTGCCGGTGTTCGCCGTGCACGGGCAGCACGTTGCGCGGGCGGACCAGGTTGTAGCAGTAGACCAGCTCGCCGGCGGAGGCGTGGCCGGAGACGTGCACCTTGGCGTTGCCCTTGTGCACCACGTTGGCGCCGCGCTTGGTCAGGTCGTTGATCAGCCGGTAGATGGAGGATTCGTTGCCCGGTACCAGCGAGGACGCCAGCAGCACGGTGTCGCCTTCGGTCAGGTCAATCATGTGGTCGCCGCCGGCCATGCGGGCCAGCGCCGCCATCGGCTCGCCTTGCGAGCCGGTGCAGATCAGCACGGCCTTGGTGGGCGCCAGCTTCTCCAGTTCCTTGAAGTCCACCAGCACACCGCGCGGGATGTTCAGGTAGCCGAGCTCGCGCGCCGTCGTCATGTTGCGCACCATGGACCGG